>VAZM01000363.1:0-14570 GCA_005883135.1 Alphaproteobacteria bacterium | reverse complement strand
TCAAGAGCTTTTTCCCGCAGTCGGGCTTCCTCGCCGGCTATCAGTTTCAGGGCTGCACGCGGCTTGCGGTGAAGCTCGACTTCTTGGTCGGGGTCATCGCCAAGGCGCTGCGCACGACGGGGGCCGACGGCTTCCGCGGCAATCAGGCGATGCTCGGCGAGATAATCGCCTGGCGCAATCTGTTCTGGGCGCTGACCGACGCGATGGCCGCTAGTCCCACGCCCTGGGTCGACGGCGCCGTGTTGCCCAACCTTCATTCCGGCTCGAGCTATCGCGTCTTCGCCGGCGACGCCTACGGCCGCGTCAAGGAGATCGTGGAAAAGATCATCGCCTCCGCGCTCATCTACCTTCCCTCCTCGGCGAGGGATTTCAAGAATCCGGAGATCGACAAATATCTCGCGAAATACGTCCGCGGATCGCACGGCATCGACTACAAGGAACGCATCAAGGTGATGAAGCTCCTCTGGGATGCGATCGGCACCGAGTTCGGCGGCCGCCACGAGCTCTACGAGATGAACTACGCCGGCAACCACGAGGACATCCGCATCCAGGCGATGTGGAATGCGCGCACGAGCGGCACGCTCGACGGCATGATCGCGCTCGCCGAGCAGTGCCTGGCGGACTACGACGAGAACGGCTGGCGCGACGCCGCCTGGCTCGACCCGGATGACGTCTCCTATCTGGCCGTGGCCGGCGTCAACCGCGCCGCGGAGTAGGGCGCCATGAGCTGGATCGACCAACGCCCCGATGACGCGATGGACGGCGCATTCACCGCGGTCGGGCCCGAGGCCGTGCGCACGGTCGAGCCGGCGGTGTTCCGCGAGGCGATGAGCCGCCTCGGCGCCGCCGTCCACGTCCTCACCACCGCCGGCCCCGGCGGCAAGGCCGGCACCACAGCGACGGCGGTCTGCTCGGTCTCGGACGCGCCTCCGACGCTCCTCGTCTGTCTCAACCGCCGCAGCCAGACCAATCCGCTCGTGGTGGAGAACGGGGTGTTTTGCGTCAACACGCTGGGCCACGACGGCGCCGACATCGCCGACATTTTCGCCGGCCGCACCGGCGTTGCCGGCGGCGATCGGTTTGCGAGCGGAGAGTGGCTGACGCTCTCGACCGGCAGCCCGGTGCTCGCCTCGGCGGTGATCGCGTTTGACTGCCGCATCATCGAGGTCCGCTCGGTCGGTAGCCATAACGTGTTCTTCGGGGCGGTCGAAACCGTCCGCGCCGGACCCGGCGGTCCGGCGCTCGTGTACCACGACCGCGCCTACAAGCAGGTATGAGGCGCCCGCGCCGCCGCGGCGCCACCTCGGCGTGTCCGATTGATGTGCATGACGGCGGCTCGAGCCCGCAGCGCACGTTTTCTCGGCGCGCGAGCTGTTTTATGATTTTGCATGGCCACGGCTGCGCTTCCGCTCTTTCATCTCTATGGCGATCCGCCTGACGATCAGGCCTTTGATTTCATTCATATCGAGACCATTGCCTCGCGCTCCTCGATCCACGACTGGACGATTCGCGCGCACCGCCACCGCAACCTGTTCCAGATTCTGTTGATCGAACGCGGCGGCGGCGAGATGACCTTCGAAGCCGCCACGATCGGCTTCGATGCGCCGTGCGCAATTCTCGTGCCCGCCACCGTCGCGCATGGCTTCCGTTTCCGCCCGGCTGTCACCGACGGCTGGGTCATGACTTTCACCGAGGATGTCGCAGAGGCGATGGGCGATCGCCGGGGCGAAGCGCTCGCGCGTCTCAAGGGGCTCGCGGCCGAGCCGGTAGTGCCGCTCGGCGAGCCCGAGCACGCCCGCCTTTGCAAGCTCGCCGTCGAACTGCACGAGGAGCGCTTTCTCGCGCGCGCGGGTTTTCGTATCGCCATGCGCGGACTGCTCGCCCTGATCGCCGTCGAGGTGGCGCGCTTGGCGGCGAGCCGCGCCCGCGCCAGCGCCGACGCGATCGCGCTGGAGCCGACCGGAGCGACCGTCGAGGCGCTGCGCAAGCTCGTCGAGGAGCATTTCCACAAAGAGCGGCAGCTCGCCTTCTATGCCGACAAGCTCGCCATGACGGTCGATCGCCTCAACGACCACGTCAAGCGTGCGACCGGCGTCACCGCCGGCCATTTGATCCGTCAACGCGTGCTCACCGAGGCCAAACGCCAGCTCGTGTTCACCAGCCAGCCGATTCACGAGATCGCTTACGATCTCGCTTTCTCCGACCCGTCCCACTTCGCCCGCTTCTTCCGTAAGCAGACGGGAACCACGCCGCACGAATTTCGTGCCGCGCGGGGATAGACCGAAATCAAGGAGGCCCCGATCTGTCGAGCAAGAATCCCAGCACCGCCTTGGTATAGGCGTCCGCCTGCTCGACATTGGAAATATGGGCCGCCTCGAGAACCGTATACCGCGCGCCGGGGATATGGTTCTTGATGTACTCGTTCGCCTCGGGTGGCGTCGCCGGATCGTGCTTGCCGGCCACAACCAGCGTCGGCGCCTTGATCTTCGGCAACAAGTCGCGGTGATCCATGTCGCGCACCGCCTCGCCACAGGCGAGATAGCCGTCGAGGGGCGTCGCGGCGAACATCTCGCGCAGCCAGGCGACCTTCTCCGGCGCGCGCTCGCGGAATTGCGTGGTGAACCAGCGCTCCATGTTCGGCGCGGCGAATGCCGCGACGGCTTTTTCGCGCAGGAGCTTGAGACGATCGTTCCACGCCGTCTTGTCGGCATAATAGCTGGACGTGTTCGTGAGCACGAGCCGTTCGACGCGCTCGGGAGCATTCGCCCCGAGCCACTGCCCGACCATGCCGCCCATGGAAAGCCCGCACCAGTTGATCCGCCTGATGCCGAGCGCGTCGAGCACGGCGAGCACGTCGCGGCCGAGGCGCTCCATGGTGTAGGGGCCTTTGGGTACGCCGGAGCGGCCGTGGCCGCGCCGGTCATAGCGCACGAGGCGAAAGTGCTGCGTGAGCGGCGCAACCTGGAGATCCCACATCTGCAGCGTGGTGCCGAGCGAATTCGACAGCATGAGCACGGGCGCGCGCTCCGGGCCCTCGACTTCGACGTAGATCGGACAGCCGTCGGCGTTGACGATGGGCATAGTCGCTCCCTCGGAAATCTTGCGCGCGACACGTTTCTAGCCGCCGGCAAGCGGCGCGCCAATCCCGCACGGCGCGCGACCCATGACGAATGCACTTTGCCCGTGACCCGGTGAAGCTTTATATCGGATGATCCCGGATCGCGAACGACGGAGAAGGCCGATGGCGATGACCATGAATGGGCAAGTCCAACTGTCCGCGAGCCGCGAGGTGGTATGGGCCAAGCTCAACGACCCGGAGGTGCTCAAGAGCTGCATTCCGGGCAGCGAGCAGTTCGACAGAATTGCCGGGAACGAGTTTCAAGCCGTCGCCACGGTCAAAGTCGGGCCGGTCAAGGCGCGCTGGAAGGGCAAGGTCCGTCTCTCCGATCTCGATCCGCCCAACAGCTATCGCATCTCGGGCGAAGGGGAAGGCGGCGTCGCTGGCTTCGCCAAAGGCGGCGCCAAGGTATCGCTCAGCGACAAAGACGGCGGCACGCTGCTCACCTATGACGTGGAGGCGCAGATCGGCGGCAAGCTCGCCCAGCTCGGCCAGCGCCTGATCAACAGCGCGGCGAAGAAGACCGCCGACGACTTCTTCATCAAGTTCGCGGCGGCGGTGACGCAACCGCAGTGACGCTTGCGCGGGCCGAACGTCGGCCCGCGTGCAACGCCCTTGACCGGCGGTGCGCCGCAGGTTCAGAGTCGACTTGTTCGAATGTAGGTCCCAGGGCAAAATCGCCGCGATTTTGACCCGATCCGCCGCCGGTTTCCCCGGCCGGTGCGAAAAATGATTTCGAGGAGGAAGGCATGCCCGCCGTCGCATTGACGGTGAACGGTAAACCCGTCACCGGTGACGTCGATCCGCGCACGCTTCTGGTGCAGTTCCTGCGCGAGAACCTGCGGCTGACCGGCACCCATGTGGGCTGCGACACGTCGCAGTGCGGCGCCTGCGTGGTGCACGTCGACGGCAAGGCGGTCAAAGCCTGCACCGTCTTCGTCTGGCAGATCGACGGTGCCAACATCACCACCATCGAGGGCCTCGCTGACCCTAACGGGCCGTTGCATCCCATGCAGGAGGCCTTCCGCGAGCATCACGGCTTGCAGTGCGGCTATTGCACGCCCGGCATGATCATGACCGCGGTCGATATGGTGAACCGCAAGGGTCACGACCTCGACGATCCCACCATCGCAATCTCTGCCGCTGCACCGGCTACCATAACATCGTGAAGGCCATCGCGGCCGGCGCCAGGGCGATGAAAGGACACGTGCAGCAGCAAGCTTGAGCGGAGCGCGGGCCTCAGGAGGGAGATCGCCATGAACGCGACGGGAATCGGCGCGGCGGTCCGCCGCAAAGAGGATCAACGCTTCGTGACGGGCAAGGGCCATTACACCGATGACGTCAATCGTCCGGGCCAATGCCACGCCTATTTCCTGCGCTCGCCCCACGCCCATGCCAGGATCAAGCGCATCGAAACCAAGGCTGCCGCGGCGATGCCGGGCGTGCTTGCGGTGCTCACCGGCGTCGAGCTTGCCGCCGACAAGATCGGCAACCTGATTTGCGGCTGGATGATCACGTCCAAGGACGGCTCGCAAATGAAGATGGCGGCGCATCCGGCGATCGCCCACGGCAAGGCGAATTACGTCGGCGACCCGGTTGCCGTCGTCGTCGCCGAGACGCTGGCCCAGGCGAAAGACGCCGCCGAGAAGGTCAACGTCGACTACGAGCTGTTGCCGGCGCTGGCCGATCCCGCCAAGGCGCAGAGCGAGGGCGCGCCGCAAATCCACGAAATCGCCGCGCGCAACACCATCTACCAATGGCACCTCGGCGAGGCCAAGGCGGTCGAGGTCGCGTTCAACTCGGCAAAGCACGTCACCAAGCTCGATTTCATCAACAATCGTCTGGTGCCGAATGCGATCGAGCCGCGCGCCGCCATCGGCGAATACGATTCCGGTTCCGAGAGCCTGACGCTGTGGAACACGACGCAGAACCCGCATGTGGCGCGCCTGGTGATGTCCGCCTTCGTCGGTCTCGCGCCCGAGCACAAGCTGCGGGTGATCGCGCCCGACGTCGGCGGCGGCTTCGGCTCGAAGATTTTCATCTATCCGGAGGAGGTCGTCTGCCTGTGGGCGGCGCGCAAAGTCGGCCGGCCGGTGAAATGGGTGGCGGAGCGCTCCGAGGCCTTCCTCACCGACGCACACGGGCGCGACCATGTCACGCACGCCGAGATGGCGTTCGATGCCGAGGGCAAGGCCACGGCGCTGCGCGTGAAGACGATCGCCAATCTCGGCGCCTATATGTCGACGTTCTCTTCATCGGTGCCGACCTATCTCTACGGCACGCTGCTGTCGGGCCAATACGAAATTCCGGCGATCTACTGCGAGGTGGACGCGGTCTACACCAACACCGTGCCGGTCGACGCTTATCGCGGCGCCGGGCGGCCGGAGGCAACCTTCGTGGTCGAGCGCCTGATCGAGGTCGGCGCGCGCGAGATGGGCATCGATCCGGCCGATCTGCGCAAGAAGAACTTCATCAAGAACTTCCCGCATCAGACGCCGGTGATCATGACTTATGATGCGGGCGACTATCACGCCTCGCTCAAGAAAGCGCTGGAGGTCGCCGACTACGGCGGGTTCGGCAAGCGCAAGCGTGAATCCGCCCGCCATGACAAGCTGCGCGGCATCGGCTTTTCGACCTATATCGAGGCTTGCGGGATCGCGCCCAGCCAGGCCGTCGGCTCGCTCGGCTGCGGCGTGGGGCTGTGGGAATCGGCCGAGGTGCGCGTCAATCCCACGGGCACGGTCGAAGTCCTCACCGGCTGCCATCAGCACGGGCAGGGCCACGAGACGACCTTCGCGCAGGTCGTCTCCGAACGGCTCGGCATTCCGCTCGAGAACGTCAGCGTCCTGCATGGCGATACCGACAAGGTGCAGTTCGGCATGGGAACTTATGGCTCCCGCTCGGGCGCGGTCGGCATCTCCGCCATCGTGAAGGCGCTCGACAAGATCGAGGCGAAGGCGAAGAAGGTCGCCGCGCATATGCTCGAGGCGGCCGAGGGCGACATCGTGTTTGCGGACGGCAAGTTCACCGTCGCCGGCACCGACAAGTCGTCGGCTTGGGGGGAGGTCGCGCTCAATGCCTATACCGCCCACAAATTTGCCGGGCAGGAGCTGGAGCCGGGCTTGAAGGAAGGCGCCTTTTACGATCCGACCAACTTCACGTTTCCGGCCGGCTGTCACATCTGCGAGGTCGAGGTCGATCCGCAAACCGGCGAAAGCGAGATCGTGGCTTGGACCGCGGTCGACGATTTCGGCACGGTGATCAATCCGATGATCGTCGAGGGGCAGGTCCACGGCGGCATCGCGCAGGGTGTGGGCCAGGCGCTGCTCGAGGGCGCGGTCTACGACAAGGACGGCCAGCTCGTCACCGGCTCGCTGATGGATTACTGCATGCCGCGGGCGCATGATCTGCCCGCGCTCAAGGTTGAGATGACCCGCACGCCGTCGCCGTCGAACCCGCTGGGAATCAAAGGCTGCGGCGAGGCCGGGGCCATCGCCGCGCCGGTGGCCGTCATCAACGCCATCACCGATGCCATCGGCAGCGAAGATTTGGCCATGCCGGCAACCGCGCAGGCGGTGTGGCAGGCACTGCAAAAGGCCCAGGACAGACGCAAAGCGGCATAGGAGCGGTCACGATGTATGCATTCACCCAACACCGGCCGGCAACCGTGCGGCAGGCGGCAAGCCTGCTGGCCAAGCAAGAGGAAGCCAAGCTGCTCGCCGGCGGCCACACGCTCATTCCGACCATGAAGTTGCGGCTCGCCGGGCCGAAGCATCTCGTCGACTTGTCGAAGGTCGAAGGGTTGAGCGGCATCGAAATGAAAGGCCGCTCGCTCACCATCGGTGCGATGACCACCCACGTCGAGGTGCAGACCTCGCCGGTCGTGCGCGAAAACATTCCGGCGCTGGCCGAGCTTGCCGGCAAGATCGGCGACCCGGCGGTGCGTCATCGCGGCACCATCGGCGGCTCGCTCGCCAACAACGATCCTAATGCCGATTATCCCGCGGCTGCGCTCGGTCTCGGCGCCACCATCATCACCAACAAGCGGCGCATTCCCGCCGACGAATTCTTCAAGGGCTTGTTCGAGACGGCGCTCGAACCGGACGAAATCGTCACCAAGGTGCAGTTCCCGAAAGTCAACAAGGCGGCCTATGTGAAGTTTCCCAACCCGGCCTCGCGCTATGCGCTGGTCGGCGTGTTCGTATCGAAGCGCAGTTCGGAGATCCGCGTCGTGGTCACCGGCGCGGGCGCGAACGGCGTGTTCCGCGTGACCGCCTTCGAGGAGGCGCTCAAGAAACGCTTCGGGGCGAAGTCGCTCGAGGGACTGACGGTGCCGGCCGACGGCATGGCGAGCGATATCCACGGCAGCGCCGAATATCGCGCGCACCTCATCGGTGTGTTGGCGCGCCGGGCAGTCGCGGCGGCGGGCTGATCGATCCCCGGGGCGGAAAAACCGCCTGGTTCGAAGCGCTGATTGCTGAACCCCGAATGCGCCCCTCATCTGCGTTCTTGGCAGGACAAGCGCGGCGGTGAGAGGCTATAAGCTCGGCGTCATGACAGCGACGCCGCGTTCACTGCCCGACTCAATCGACGCGACCCTGGAGCTGCTCGCGGCGGCCAATTATCTGGCCGACCGGTCGCTGGCGACCGTGCTGTTCCTCGCGCTGAAGATGGGCCGGCCCTTATTTCTCGAAGGCGAGGCGGGCGTGGGCAAGACCGAGATCGCCAAGGTCTTGTCCTCGACGCTGGGCCGCCGCCTCATCCGCCTGCAATGCTACGAGGGTCTCGACGTCTCGGCGGCGGTCTACGAATGGAACTATGCCGCGCAGATGATCGCGATCCGCGTCGCCGAGGCCGAGGGCGCGCACGACCGCGAGCGGCTCGAGCACGACGTCTTCTCCGAGCGTTTCCTGATCAAGCGGCCGCTGCTGCAGGCGCTCGAGCCGAATCCGGCCGGCGCGCCGGTGCTGCTGATCGACGAGCTCGATCGCGCCGACGAAGCGTTCGAGGCCTTCCTTTTGGAGGTGCTCGCCGACTTCCAGGTCACGATCCCGGAGCTCGGCACGGTGAAGGCGAGCGAGCCGCCGATCGTGGTGATCACGTCGAACCGCACGCGGGAAATTCACGACGCGCTCAAACGCCGCTGTCTCTACCACTGGGTCGGCTACCCGGCGGCCGAGCGCGAATTGAACATCGTGCGCGCCAAGGTGCCGGGGATCGGCAATATCTTGTCCGAGCAGGTCGTGCATTTTGTCCAGGCGCTGCGCAGGGAGGATCTGTTCAAGGCGCCCGGGGTTGCCGAGACGCTCGACTGGGCGGCCGCGCTCGCCGAGCTCGACGTGGCGGCGCTCGATCCCCTCACCGTGTCGGACACGCTCGGCGTATTGCTCAAATATCAGGACGACATCGCGCGCATCCAGGGCGGCAAGGTGAAGGAGCTCATCGACGAGGTGCGCGCGCAGCAGCGCGCGGCGGAGTGACGGGCGCCGCAAGCGCAGGAATGCTATGAGTGCATGCGTGTCATTTGCCCATCGGCCGGTGCTCGCGCCCGAGGACGTCCGCGGCGCCGCGGCTGCGGGAACCGAGGCGCAGCACGCAGCCGGTCGGCTAGCCGAAAACATCGTCCACTTCGCGCGCGCGCTGCGCGCGGCCGGCATTCCGGTCGGGCCCGGCGCGGTGATGGACGCGCTTGCCGCGGTCGCGGCGGCGGGGGTGGGCACGCGCGCAGACTTCTATTGGACGCTGCATGCGGTGTTGGTGAAACGCCACGAGCACTCGCTCATCTTCGACCAGGCGTTTCGCATCTTTTTCCGCCGCCGCGGCATGCTCGACAGGCTGCTCGCGGCGATGCTGCCGCAGGCACCCTCGGCCGAAGACCAGAAGGCGCCGCCGGGCGCGCAGCGCATCCAGGAGGCGCTGCTCTCGGGTCTGGCAGAAGCCGAGCACAAGCCGCCGCAGCTCGAAGTCGACGCGCGCCTCACCGTGTCAGACCGCGAGGTGCTGCAGAAGAAGGACTTCGCGCAGATGACCGCGGCCGAGATCGCCGCCGCCAAGGACGCGATCAAGCGCCTGGTGCTGTCGCTCGATGCGGTGAAAACGCGGCGTCTCGCACCGCATCGCCACGGCCACCTGGTCGACATCCGCCGCACGTTGCGGGCGAGCCTCAAGGCCGGCGGCGCGGTGATCGACCTCAAATATCTCGGGCCGCGCTCGAAGTCGCCACCGATCGTGGCTCTGCTCGATATCTCCGGCTCGATGAGCCAGTATACGCGCCTGTTCCTGCATTTCCTGCACGCGGTGACCGATGCCCGCAAGCGCGTCCACACGTTCCTGTTCGGCACCCGGTTGACCAACGTCACGCGCGCGCTCAAGGCCAAGGACCCCGATGAGGCGCTTGCCGCGGTCGGGGCGAACGTCGCGGACTGGTCGGGCGGCACCCGCATCGCGACCTCGCTGCATGCGTTCAACAAGCTATGGGCGCGCCGGGTGCTCACCCAGGGCGCCATCGTGCTGTTGATCACGGACGGGCTCGAGCGTGACCCGGACGACCGGCTCGGCTTCGAAATCGACCGGCTGCACCGCTCCTGCCGCAGGCTGATCTGGCTCAATCCTCTGCTGCGGTTCTCCGGCTTCGAAGCCAAGGCCAAGGGCATTCGCACCATAGTGCCGCACGTCGACGAACTGCGGCCGATCCATAATCTGGAGTCGATGCAGGACTTGGTGCGCGCACTCTCCGCAAGCCGCGGGCGCGGCGGCGATCCAAAGACGTGGCTGGACAAGGTGGCATGACGGTTATTGCCGGGCGGGCGCGGACGATCCATCTATAACTAGCGAAACCGGAAGGGCGCGACGGTCGCTCTTCCTTCGCGCTTTACTGCCCCGGCGAGAAATGGAGATGCACATGTTGGCGCGCGATGAGGACATCCTGCGGGCGGCCGAGGACTGGCGGGCGAAGGGCCGCGGGGTCGCGCTCGCGACCGTGGTCGAGACCTGGGGTTCGGCGCCGCGGCCGGTGGGGTCGAACCTGGTGATCGACGGTGAAGGCAATTTCCTTGGCAGCGTCTCCGGCGGCTGCGTCGAGGGCGCGGTGGTCACCGAGGCGCTCGACGTGATCGAGAGCGGCAAGCCGAAGACGCTCGAATTCGGCGTTGCCGACGAGACCGCGTGGAAGGTGGGGCTCTCCTGCGGCGGCACCATTCGCGTCTATGTGGAGAAGGTGGAGTAGGAGCATGTACGTGCCGCATGCTCGACGCACCTCACCCCTAACCCTCCCACACAAGGGGGGAGGGGACCGACTGAGACTGGGGGAGGGGGCATGAAGCTCGACATCCTCAGAGCGCTCAATGCCGAGCGCGCGGCGCGGCGCGCCGCCGTCGTCGTCACCGACGTGACGAGCGGCGAGCAGCGCCTGGTCAAGGCGGCCGAGGTCGCGCGCGATCCGCTCAAAGACGTCATCGAGAAGCAGATCCGGCGCGGCAACAGCGCCATGGTGGAGACGCCCGCAGGCAAGGTTTTTCTCACCGTGCACGTTCCGCCGTTCCAGCTCGTCATCACCGGCGCCGTGCACATCAGCCAGGCGCTCGCACCGATGGCGCGTCTGGTCGGCTATGACGTGACGATCGTCGATCCGCGCACCGCCTTCGCCTCGATCGAGCGCTTTCCGGACGTGAAGGTGATCGCGGAATGGCCCGATGTCGCGTTGCCGCCGCTCGGCGTCGACCGCTACACCGGCGCTCACCCACGCGCTCGCGCGCAACTGCTTTTACATCGGCGCGCTGGGCTCGAAGAAGACGCACGCGCGCCGCATCGAACGGCTCAAGGCGCAGGGCTTGTCGGATGATGCGCTTGCGCGCATCCACGCGCCGATCGGTCTTGCCATCGGTGCGGTCTCCCCCGCCGAGATCGCCGTCGCCATCATGGGCCAGATCACGGCGCAGCTGCGGCAGTCTCCGGAGACGCGCGCATGAAGTTCGGCGCGGTGCCGGTGGGTGAGGCCGAGGGTGGCGTTGCGGTGCATTCGATCCGCCAAGCCGGGCTCGTGTTGAAGAAAGGCACCTTGATCGGCAAGGCCGAGATCGCCGCGTTGAAGGCCGCCGGCATCGCCGAGATCGTGGTCGCGCGGATCGAGCCCGGCGACGTCTCCGAGGATGCTGCCGCGGCCGAGATCGCGGCGGAGGTCGCCGGGGAGGGCGTGCACGTCGAGCGCGCCTTCACCGGCCGCGCCAATCTCTTCGCCCAAACCGCCGGCGTGCTCGTCGTGGAGAAGGACGCGGTCGATCGCCTCAATCAGGTCGAGGAGTCCATCACCTTCGCGACGCTGCCGGCCTACAAGCCGGTCGTTGCGGGGGAGATGATCGCCACGGTCAAGATCATTCCGTTTGCGGTCGCGGCCAAAGCGCGCGATGCCGCGCTCGCGGTCGCCCGCGCCGCGCGCCCGCTGGTGCGGATCGCCCCGTACCGCATTCGCAAGGTCGGCGTCGTCTCCACGCTGCTGCCGGGCCTCGCCGGCAAGGTGATCGAAAAAACCTTGAAGGTGACCGAGGAACGCCTGGCGCCGGCGGGCGCCAACATCGTCGCCGAACGGCGCGTACCGCACGAGCAGCGCGCGCTTGCGCGCGCCATCGAGGAGGTGCTCGACGAGGGCGCCGAGCTCATCCTCGTGTTCGGCGCCTCCGCCATCGCCGACCGGCGCGACGTGATTCCCGCCGCGGTCGAGGCGATCGGCGGGCGCATCGAGCATTTCGGCATGCCGGTCGATCCGGGAAATCTCTTGCTGATTGGCGCCGCGCGCGGCCGTCCGCTGCTTGGCGCGCCGGGCTGCGCGCGCTCGCCCAAGGAAAACGGATTCGACTGGGTGCTCATGCGCTTACTGGCCGGTCTTGAAGTGCCGCGCGCGGCCATCACCGGCATGGGGGTGGGCGGCCTCCTGATGGAGATCGTCACGCGGCCGCAGCCGCGTGCCGAGCCGCCGCTCGCCGCCGGCCGGCGCATTGCCGCCGTGGTGCTTGCCGCCGGGCGCTCGACGCGCATGGGCGGGCCGAACAAGCTGCTCGCCGAAATCGCAGGCCGGCCGCTGGTGCGCATCGTCGTGGAGGAGGCGCTGGCCTCGCGCGCCCGGCCGGTCATCGTGGTGGTGGGGCATCAGCGCGCCGAGGTCGAGAAGGCGCTCGCCGGCCTGCCGGTCGAGCTTGTCTACAATGCGGATTTCGCGCTGGGGCTGGGCACCTCGCTGAAAGCCGGCATCGCCGCCGTTCCGGCCGAGGCCGATGGCGCCATCGTCTGCCTCGGCGACATGCCGCAGGTCGATGCAGGCCTGATCGATCGCCTCATCGCGGCCTTCGATCCCGACCGCGGCGCCCTCATCGTCATGCCGACCGTCGAGGGCCGGCGCGGCAATCCGGTGCTGTGGTCGCGGCGGTTCTTTCCCGACCTGATGGCGATCGAAGGCGACGTGGGCGCGCGCCACTTCATCGGCCGCTACGGCGAGGCGGTGGCCGAAGTGCCGCTCGAGGGCAGTGCCGCGCTGGTGGATGTCGACACGCCTGAGGCGCTCGTTGGCGTCAAGGCGGCGATCGAGGGTGCCTTCTCGAAATAAATGGCCCTGCCGCGAGCAGGGCGCGCCGTCAGCCGCCGGGACGGCACCACAATATGGTGCACACCGGCACCGGGCTGTTGCGTTCGCAGCGCCGCAACGCGAACAGCTTGGCGTCGATGATGTCGTAGCTGCGGCCGTATCCGCCTGAGCCCAGTCCGGTCGCAAAACAAACCCATGCCGAGGCCTCGGAAGAGGCCAGCGTCAACAACGAACCGGCAACGACCAACGCAGCGAGAGTCCGTCCCATCTCATTCTCCTCAGGTGGCGCCCTCTACGCATGCTCGGGCGCCCAGGGCAATCTCTTTCTGCTGGGTTCGTTTGGCCAAAATGAGGGCGCCGGCGGCGGCGCCCGCATTTTCCTTGATGGAACTCGTACGTTCGGACCGGTGCGGCCCAGCCCGGGCGGTGCGCGCCCCGATCGGGGCCGCCGTGCGCTTGTGCTTGATTTAGGTTGCAGAACTCGGAGCCCTTGCGCGCCGGCGCCTCGCGCTATATTATGACTGACCAGTCAGTCATTTTTCAATGGACGAAAATGGCGGCGCGCAGACCACAGAGGAGAAGGCGTCGTCCCGGGCGCCAGGCCGCGCCGCGGCACGATCGGCGCGCCGCGCGGCGCGAGCAACGACGTGCGGCCATCCTTGCCGCCGCCCTGGAAGAATTCGTTGCGCGCGGCTTTGCCGCAGCGCGGCTCGATGACGTCGCCCGCCGCGCGCGCATCGCCAAGGGCACGATCTATCTCTACTTCCGCGACAAGGAGAGCCTGTTCCAGGAGCTCGTGCGCACGATGCTCAGTCCCCTGGTCGGCACGATTGAAGCTGCGCCGCTGCGCGATGTGCCGATCCGTTCCGTGGCCGAGATGATCGTCGACGTGTTCATCAAGGAAATCTACGGCACGCGGCGCAAGGACGTCATTCGCCTCATCATCTCCGAGGGGCCGCGCTTTCCCAAGCTTGCCGAGATCTACTACCGCGAGGTGATCGCGCGCGTGCTGCCGGTCATCCGCGGCCGGCTCGCGCTGGCGGTGGAGCGCGGCGAGCTTTCGCGCGACGCGCTCGCCCGCTTTCCGCAATTGCTGGTCGCCCCCGCGCTGGTCGCCGTCATTTGGAACGGCTTGTTCGGGCGCTTCGCGCCGCTCGAGATTCGGGAACTCATGCGCGCTCACCTCGACCTGCTGTTCGGGGACGGGAGCGCGCCATGAGCGGTTTGCGCCTGGCGCTCGCAATGCTGCTCGCGCTCGCCGGCTGCGACAAAGGCAAGGAGCCGAGCTTCCAGAGCTGGGTCGAGGCCGAGCTGATCTTCGTCGGCCCGGATGAGGCCGGGCGCATTGAGACGCTCTCGGTGCGCGAGGGGGATCACGTCGAACGCGGCGCGCTGCTGTTCACGGTTGACCCCGATCTGCAGCTCGCCGACGTTGCCATGCAGGAGGCGGCGGTCAAGAACGCACAGATCGCTTACGATCGCGCCCAGCAGCTCGCCAAGACGATGGCCGGCACGCAAAAGTCTCTGGACGACGCCGAGGCTGCGCTGCGCACCGCGCAGGCGAGGCTCAATTCGGCGCAGACCAGGCTCACGCGCCGCAAGGTGTTCAGCCCGGTCACCGGCTCGGTCCAGCAGATCTACTACCGCGGCGGCGAGCTGGTGCCGGCGGGCAAGCCGATCGTCGCGCTGTTGCCTCCCGGCAACCTCAAGGTGCGCTTCTTCGTCAACGAAGCGACGCTGCCCAAGCTCAAATTCGGCGACCCCGTCGCCATCACTTGCGACGGCTGTGACGCCGGCATCCGCGCCAAGATCAGCTTCATTTCCCGCGCCTCCGAATTCACCCCGCCGGTGATCTACAGCATGGACGAACGCTCGAAG
>VAZM01000362.1:11093-14237 GCA_005883135.1 Alphaproteobacteria bacterium | reverse complement strand
TGCGCCAGGAGATCGACAATCTCAGCCGCCGAGAGATACGCCACCTCGACGCCGGCGAGGTCGGCGATGGTGCCGCGGTAGTCGCGCGCCCCGCGCGGCTTGACGAGCTCGAGCCCGGCGCGCGCAAAGAAAGCTTCCGCGTTCGCCTGTAGGCGTCCTTTCGCCGGCACCGCGATTACGAGGTGCGCGCTCACGGCGTGCTCCGTGCCGCCAGACGCTCGATCCAGACCGCGAATCCGACCGCGGAAATCGCGCGGGCGCTGCCGAGCCGCGTGAGCAGCTGGTCGTAGCGGCCGCCTGCCACCAGCGGACCGTCCGTTTGCGCGCGCGGATCGTGCAGCTCGAAAACAAAGCCGGTGTAGTAATCGAGGCCGCGGCCGAAGGCGGTGGAAAAATGGATACGAGGCAGCGCGACGCCGCGCGCGGCGAGGCGCTGGATGCGGCTCTCGAACAGCTCGAGCGCGGACTTGAGCGCGATGTTGGCGTCGCGCGCAAATGCGTGGAGCTTGGTGGCGGCGCTCTCAGGATCGCCGGCGATGGCGAGGAACTGTTCGATCACCGCGCGGGTCTGCCGCGGCAGCGAGGCCTGCGCCCCGAGCGCCGCCTGCTCGAGGAAATGGTCGGCGATTTCGCTCACCGAACGTCCGCCAACCGCGGTGATCCCCGCAATCGAGAGAAGATCGGTGACCAGCGCATGCGCGCCCTTGGGGTCGGCGCCGGCCAGTGCGGCGAGTACGCCTTGATATTCCGGCCGTGCATTCGACCCGCCCACGGTAAGCCGGTCGAGATCGTGCGCCAGCGACGTCTTGTGATTGAAATCCTTGATCAGGCGCCGCTTCCATGCGGGCGCCAGATCGAGCGCCGCCACCAGTGCGGCAAACAATCCGACGTCGCCCATGCGGATCGCGGGCGCGGCAAGACCATAGTGCGCCGTCGCATCGAGCCCGAGCGCGAGCATCTCGGCGTCCGCCGCCGCGGTGTCCTCGCGGCCGAAGGATTCGATGCCGGCCTGCAGGAATTCGCCGCCGCTCTCGCCGCGGTGACGAAACACCGGACCGAGATAACAAAAGCCGCGCGGCTTGCCGGCGGCGGGCGAGGCGAGATAATCGCACGACACCGGAATGGTGAGGTCGGGGCGCAGGCACAATTCGCGTCCCTGCGGATCGCTCGTCAGATACATGCGCTTGCGGATGTCCTCGCCGGAAAGGTCGAGGAACGGCTCCGCCGGCTGGAGAATCGCGGGCGCCACGCGCGCATAGCCCGCCCGCTCGAAGGCGGCGATCAGCGCGTGCGCCCGCGCATCGGGCACGGGGCTCGTCGAGATGACTCCTGCACTCGTCATGGTGCGCTCGCGACCGGATGAGCCGGTGGCGGCGGCGCTTTAGCACGCTTGGGCGGTCAGTTCGATGCCAAAGCGCGGACGCGCTTAACGCCGCAGATGCAATGGTTTAGGCATGGCAGGCGGGCTTGGCGCGAGCGTCCGAATTGGGGAGAGACATGAGATCCGAATGGGGACACTAGCGCCAGTCGCCAAGCACCGCCCCCACCAGCGCGAGCGCGGCGACCGCCGCCGTGTCGGCCCGCAACACGCGCGGCCCCAGCGAGAGCCGCACCGCGTTCGGCACGCCCAGCAGCGCGTCGCGCTCCTCCGCAGCAAACCCGCCCTCCGGACCGATGAGCACGGCAAGCGCAAGCGGCTCCTTTTGAGCCCCCCGTCGTGCCTGCGCCAGCGCGGCAATCGGGTCTTTCACCTCCGCCGCCTCGTCGCAGAACACGAGCACGCGCTCGGGCTCGAGGGCGGCGATCGCCTGTTGCAGGGAAAGCGGAGGGCGGATCTCCGGGAGCGTCATGATGCCACACTGTTCCGCGGCCTCGATGGTATTTGCGCGCATGCGTTCGAGGCTCACGCGCGCGACTTGGCCGTGCCGGGTGAGCACCGGCTGCAGGCGCGACGCCCCCATCTCGACCGCCTTCTGCGCCATGTAGTCGAGGCGCGCGTGTTTGAGCGGCGCAAACAGGTAGTGCAGATCGCGCGCGCCTTCCTGCGCACGGGTGCGCTCGGCGAGCGCCAGCGTGAGCCGGCGCGTGCCCGCCCCCGCGAGCACCCCTCGCCATTCGCCGTCGCGGCCGTTGAAAACCAGCACGCCATCGCCGGTTTTCAGCCGCAAGACGTTGCCGAGGTAATGCGCTTGCGCGGGCGACAGGGCGACGCTCGCACCGTCCTCGAGCGCGGCATCGACATAAAGGCGAGGGGTGCGGGGAGAGGAGCGGGACATGGGGCGCAAGCCGTCGGGGCTGAGGAAGGGGGCCGGCGCCGGCTAGTTTGGAGCAAAATCACAGCGCGACGGGGGAAATTGGAGGACTTTTCCACCCGGCAACTTCGGCCCGTTGGGGTCCACAGGGCCTTCCGCGTGCAATACGTTGGGCCGCAGGATCGGGCGGCGTCGAGTCGCGCGGCCCGGGGGACACACCGTTATGAGGCTCAGCCGAGCTCTCCCATTGGCATTGGCGCTAGCCGTCCTGCCGTTATGGCCGGCGGCGGCGCAGTTTGGCGGTATGCCGGGCATGCCCGGCTCGCCCGGGATGTCACCGGCACCTGGCGGAGGGATGCCGGGAAGCGCATTCTCGCCGCCCCAGCCGCCCCCTGGCTGCCAGCAACTTTTGGCCACCCGCGAGGAGGTCGGCAAACACGGCCAGGCGCTCCAGACCGCCGGCCAGAAGAAGGCGCCGCCTGAAGAATTGTGCAAGCTGTTCAAGGCCTTCCTGTCGGCCGAGACCAAGATGATCAAGAGCTTGCAAGAGAACAGCGCGACCTGCGGCGTCCCCCCGGACGTGCTCAAGCAAGTCAAGGACGGACATAGCAAGGCCTCGGACGTGGGCAAGAAGGTGTGCGACGCCGCGGCGCAAGGGCCCCGCCCGGCAGGCCCCAGCCTGAGTGATGCGCTCGGCGCCACGCCGACGGTGCCGGACCCCTCGTCGGCGACCAAGAAGGGGCAGTCGACCTTCGATACGCTCACCGGCAGTCCGCTGACGACGCGATGAACCGCGGCGCGGGCCGCGTCGCCGATTCGACCGATAATTGGGTCGATAGCCTCGCCCCGTCGTGGGCGCGGCCTTATCTGCGGCTGGCGCGCCTCGACCGGC
>VAZM01000362.1:0-11040 GCA_005883135.1 Alphaproteobacteria bacterium | reverse complement strand
ATGCCCTGCTGGTGGTCCGTCGGCCTGGCGGCGGTTCACGCGCGCGAGGGCGTCAACCTCTGGCACTTGGTCCTGTTCCTCGTCGGCGCCTTCGCCATGCGCGGGGCGGGCTGCACCTGGAACGACATCGTCGATCGCGATCTCGATACCCGCGTCGAGCGCACGCGGTCGCGACCGATTCCATCGGGACAGGTGACGGTCGCCGCTGCCGCCGCCTTTCTCGTGCTGCAGGCGATGATCGGGCTCACGGTTCTGCTGCAGTTCAACCGCTTCACGATCTATGTCGGACTCGCCTCGCTCGCCGTCGTCGTCGTTTATCCCTTCATGAAGCGCATCACCTACTGGCCGCAGATCGTGCTTGGGCTCGCCTTCTCCTGGGGCGCGCTGATGGGATGGCCCGCGACGTTCGCACGGCTCGATCCGCCCGCCCTCTTGCTTTACGCCGGCGCGATCTCCTGGGTGATCGGCTACGACACCATCTACGCCCATCAGGATCGCGAGGACGATGCACTCATCGGCATCAAGTCGACGGCGCTGCTCTTCCGCGAGCGCACCAAGCCGATGCTCGCAATATTCTACGCGCTTGCCGTCGCGCTGATCGGCTCGCCTTCGCGCTGCATCTTGCGTGGCAGATCGCACGGCTCGACGTCGACGATCCCGTCAACTGCCTGGCGGTATTCAAATCAAACCGTGACGCCGGGCTGATCCTGTTCGCTGGGCTGGCGCTGGATGCGGCGGCCGCGCGCGTGATCTAAGGAACTCTGCCGGAGAGTTACATCGCATGACCGCGCGCCCCCGCCGCCGCTTGCGCGAGCGCCGGCCATGCAGCCGGGGCGCGCACCCGCGCCGCCGCTTCTGCCGGCGGCAGGCTGGGGTCCCAGTCGCGGGCGATAAAGCGGGAGCCGGTGATGCCGTCGGATTGCGGCGAGGCGAGCCACACCACCGGTGCGCGCATGATCTCGGGGTCGAGCAGGGTGGGAGGGCGCGGCATGCCGGGCGGAAAGAACCCCGGCGTGTCAGTCGGCCCGCCCGGCACCAGGATGTTGACGGTCACGCCGGTTCCTTCGAGGTCCTTTGCGAAGCTCGCGCAACTTGCCTCCAGCGCCGCCTTCGACGCACCGTAGGCGGAAAGTCCCGCCGCCAACATCGTATCGAAGCTCGTCGTCACGGTGATAATGCGTCCCCAACCCCGCTCGATCATCGGTCGGGCGGCGAAGCGCGCCATCAGGAACGCGCCGACTGCGTTGACCGCGACAATGCGTCGCCAGCCTTCCGGATCCGCTTCGAAGAATTTGATCCGGGCGTCCCGCGGTCCGGCCGCGGTGGACATGCTGATCCCGGCGCAGTTGATCAGGATGTCGAGCGCGCCGAAGCGCTCGAGCACCCGTTCGATTGTCTGCCGGCAGTCCGCGGTCTTGGACACATCGCCAATGGCGTTGAGACATTCTCCGGCAAAGACCGGTTCGGCCGCGAGCCGATCGAGCCCGGCTGCATCGAGGTCGACGGCTGCTACCTTGGCGCCGGCACCCGCGAGCGCGCGTGCCATGACGCGCCCCATCCCGTTCGCCGCTCCGGTCACGACGGCGATGCGGCCGGCAAGCGATCGTTCTTCCGCCATGGCGCGTGCCTCCCGTGCGGACCATGACAAATCGCAAGGCGCCGTTCAATCGCGTGGGATCGCGATGTCCTCGTGCATTGCACCGGCGATGGAGCGGATGTTAGCTCTTGCAGCCAAGGGCGTCCGCTCGGGAGGATACATGCGGCGTGCAAGCCTGGCGATTGCATCGCTTGCGGCAGTCGCAACCTTTGCCGCTTTCGACGCGTGTCGCGCGGCGGACGAGCTCAAGGTCGCGGTGGGCGGCCGCGGCATTGGCGAAACCTTCGTCACCGAGGTCGGCGACAAGGCCGGCATGTTCAGGCGCCACAACCTCGCGCTGGATATTTTCTATACCGATGGCGGCGGCGAGACCCAGCAAGCGGTGATCTCGAACAGCGCGCAGGTCGGCATCGCCTCCGGCTTTCTCGGCGCGATCGGCGTATTTGCCAAAGGCGCGCCGGTGCGCATCATCGGCGGCTCTTATACCGGCGGCGCCCAGGTCTTCTGGTACGTGCCGGCCGACTCGTCCATCCGCGGTCCGCAGGACCTCGCGGGTAAGACCGTCGCCTATTCCAACAACGGCTCCTCCACCCATGCGGGTGTGCTCGCGCTGCAGAGACATTACAACATCGACTTCAGGCCTGTGCCGGCCGGCAATGCCGCCGCGACGATGACCGCCACCATGAGCGGACAGGTTGACGTGGGCTGGGCCGGCGCACCGTTCGGCGTCGCCGAGCTCGACGCCGGCAAGACCCGGCTGATCATGAAGTCCTCGGATGCGCCGGAATTCGACAAGCAAACGAGCCGCGTCATCATCGCCAACGCCGCCGAGCTCACAGCGCGCGCGGACGTGTTCGTGCGCTTCATGCGCGGCTATCGCGACACGCTCGGCTGGGTCTATTCGAAGCCCGAGGGGCTTGCCGCCTATGCGGCCTTCGCCAAGCTATCGCTGGAGACCGCGCGGCGCGCATTGCGGGAATTCCTACCGCCGGCCGCGGTCGATCCCGATCGCATCTCGGGGATCGAGGAGGTGATGGCCGATGCGGTCAAGTTCAAATTCATCTCGGCGCCGCTGAGTAAGGAGGAACTCGCCGAACTGATCCGTATCCCCGAGCGGAGGCAATGACGCCGCTTGCGCCGGCGCGGTGCAAAGCCTGGCAGCGCGAGAGCGGCGCCTATGCCAGGGCGTGCACGGTTCGAACATGTCGGGGACAACGAAAGGGGTCGAGCCGTTCGTCACGGCCCGACCCCGCAGAGCACCCTGCCGGTTGTTGCTTGACGCCTCAAAGCTTAGCTCTATTCCCCACCGGACAACCGCCGGCTTTTTGACTCGTCCCGCAAAGTCTCCGCAAACATGCCTCAAACCCGTCGGAATCTGCTTAATGTTCCTGGTTAACCTCCGGTTTCACGGCCTGCCTCTCGACTCATGCTTGACGAGTCGTTGCCGCGCCTCGACGGCAAACCTCGCCAACAGCCGCCCACGCCCGCAAACGAACCGTCATTCGTCGCGATGTCCTCGCTTCTCGATCAATCCGCGCTGACCGATCTCGCCGAACGGCTGGTCGCAGCCGCTCGCCGGGCCGGAGCGGATGCCGCCGACGCGCTGGCGCTGCGCTCGGTGTCGCTTGCGGTCGAGGTGCGCGAGGCCGCAATCGAGGAATCCGAGCGCTCCGAAGGCGACGATGTGGGGCTGCGCGTCTTTGTCGGCCGCCGCCAGGCGGTCGTGTCGACCAACGACATCAAGGCCGACGCCGCCGAGCTCGCGCAGCGCGCCGTCGCCATGGCGCGAGCGGCCCCGGACGATCCATTCGCCGGACTAGCCGACCCGGACCGACTGGCGCACGACTTTCCCGATCTCGATTTGCTCGACCCGAATCTTCCGAGCGTCGCCGAGTTGGAAGATCGCGCCCACCGTGCCGAGGGCGCCGCGCTCGCGGTCCGGGGCGTCACCACCTCGGGCGGCGCCTCCGCTTCGGCCGGCATCGGCGGCATGGTGCTGGTGACGAGCCACGGCTTCCGCGGCGCCTATCTCGGCTCGGGCCAGAGCGTGGCGATGACTGCAATTGCCGGCGAGGGGACCGCGATGGAGCGGGATTATGATTACTCCTCGACGGTTCACGGTGCCGATCTTCAGTCCCCGGAGGAGGTCGGGCGCACGGCGGGCGAGCGTGCCGTCGAGCGGCTCAACCCGCGCAAGGTGAAATCAAAGCGCGTGCCGGTCGTGTTCGACCGGCGCGTGGCCGGGTCCCTCGTCGGCCATCTCGCCAGCGCGGTCAACGGCACGGCGGTCGCGCGCAAGACGAGCTTCCTCAAGGACCGGCTCGGCGAGCGGCTGTTCCGGCCGGGCATCCACGTGCTCGACGACCCGCGCCGCTTGCGCGGCCTGCGCTCGCGCCCCTTCGATGCCGAGGGCGTCGCCACCAAGCGCCTGGCCGTGGTGGAGGACGGCGTCCTCGCATCCTGGCTGCTCGATTCGGCGACCGCGCGCGAGCTCGGATCTGCAACCACTGGGCACGCGCAGCGCGGCGTGTCGTCGGCGCCTTCGCCAGGGCCGAGCAACCTGCATCTCGCGGCCGGCGGCGATACGCCGGAGGCGTTGATGGCGGATATCGCCGAGGGGTTTTACGTCACCGACCTGATCGGCGTCGGCGTCAATTACGTGACCGGCGACTACAGCCGCGGCGCCAGCGGCTTCTGGATCGAGAACGGCAAGCACAGCTACCCGGTCAGCGAGGTCACGATCGCCGGAAATCTGATCGACATGTTCCAGGCGCTCTTTCCCGCCAACGATCTGGAATTTCGTTTCGCAACCAATGCGCCGACCGTGCGCGTGGAGGGTCTCACCGTTGGCGGCCGATGACGCCGAGCGCGTCGCGCTGCGCGATCGTCTCGCGTTGGCCGTGCGCGAAGCCGGCGCGGTGGCGCTGCGAACCTTTCGCCGCGACCCCACGAGCTGGATCAAGGGCGCCTCCTCGCCGGTGAGCGAGGCCGACATCGCCGTCGATGCGTTGTTGCGCGAACGGCTTCTGAGCATCCGTGACGCCGGCTGGCTCTCGGAGGAAACCGAGGACGACCCGGCGCGATTGCGGCGCGAGGAGGTGTGGGTCGTCGATCCGATCGACGGCACGCGCGCCTATCTCGCCGGCCGCGATGACTGGTGTGTCAGCGTGGCGCTGGTGCAGGACGCGTCGCCCGTGCTCGCTGCGGTGTTTGCGCCCGCAAGCGACGAAGCTCAACGGGGCGCCAATCGCAGCGAGCGCGGGCCATGACATGGCGGGCGCGACTTTTTCCGGCGCCAAGCGGCGGCTCGACAGCCTCGCGGCGCTCGAGCCGCGCATCACCACCGCGCCGCGCATCCCTTCGCTCGCCTTGCGCCTCGCACGCGTCGCGACCGGCGCGCTCGACGGCACGTTCGTTGCCCCGAACAGCTGCGATTGGGACCTTGCGGCGGCCGATCTTTTGGTGCACGAAGCCGGCGGGCTGGTCACCACGCTGGCGGGGGAAAGCTTGCTCTACAATCGGCCAGACCCGGTCCATGGGGCACTGGTGGCGGCTGGGCGCGCCCGCCACGCGCGGTTGATCGATCTCATTCGCGATCGGCGTGCCGAGTTTGCGTGATCGGGCGTGGCGTTTGAATCGCCAACGGAGCGGCGGGCTCGATCTATCCTGTCTGTGATCGAACCCCGGCGTTTGGTGACGGAAAGAGGCACACCGAGTTTCTTGCGCCAGTGGGTCGTCAGTCGGGGCGATGAGGACGCAAGCCATGCCGCAAGAGGCTCAACCGCGACAACTGCTGCATCTCGTGTTCGGGGGCGAGCTCACGGATTTGGAGAGCGTCGAATTTCGCGATCTCGGCACGCTGGACATCGTGGGCATCTATCCCAACTACGCCAGCGCCTATGTCGCTTGGAAGGCGAAAGCCCAGCAGACCGTCGATAACGCGCATATGCGTTACTTCATCGTACATTTGCACCGCTTGCTCGATCCGCAAACGGATCGGCGCGCGGGCAGCTGAGGTTCGGGCCGCGCGATGTCGTGGGTCAAGCGTCTGGTGGGCTCCCGCCCGTTTCAGAAAGCCACGGGCATCGTGGCGGCGGAATACCTTCGTCTGGTATGGAACACCAACCGGTTCGTGGTCGAGCCGGAAGGCATTTATGAGAGTGTCGATCGCGACGCCCCGGTCATCATCGCCATGTGGCATGGCCAGCATTTTCTCATGCCTTTCGTCAAACGCCCGCACCACCGAGTCAAAACGCTGGTCTCGCGTCATCGCGACGGCGAGATCAATGCGCTCGCCGCGGAGCGGCTCGGCGTCGGCGCCATTCGCGGTTCCGGCAGCCACGGCGGCGAGTTTCTCGGCAAAGGCGGCGTGAGCGGCTTCAAGGAGATGCTGAGCGCATTGCAGGAGGGTTACATCGTCGCGCTCACCGCCGACATTCCCAAGGTTGCGCGCGTCGCTGGGCTCGGGATCGTCAAACTCGCGAGCGCATCCGGCCGGCCGATCTATCCGATTGCGATCGCGACCCGGCGGCGGCTCGAGCTCAAGAACTGGGACCGCACGGCGCTCAACCTGCCGTTCGGGCGCGCCGCGAGGGTGGCCGGCGAGCCGATTCGCGTAGCTGCGGACGCCGACGGCGCGGCGCTCGAAACCGCGCGGCGCGCGCTCGAGGCCTCGCTCAATGCGGCGACCGCGCGCGCCTATGCGCTTGCTGATGGGCCGCCGGAGTCGCGCGGTCGTGGGTGAGGGCTTGCCGCTCACGCTCCACGCCTATCGTCTGCTGACGGCGGCGGCGACGCCGCTTGCGCCGGCGCTAATGTCGCATCGATTGAAGCGCGGCAAGGAGCTTGCCGCGCGTCTTAACGAACGGTACGGCGAAAGCGCCCTCGCGCGTCCGCCGGGCCCGCTGGTGTGGGTGCACGGCGCCAGCGTCGGCGAGCTGCTCTCGGTGATCCCGCTGATCGAGCGCATCGGCGAAAAAGGATTCGCCGTGTTGTGCACCTCGGGCACTGTCACGTCGGCCAATCTCGCCGAGCAGCGCCTGCCCAAGGGCGCGATCCATCAGTTCGTGATCCTGGACACGCCCCGCTTCGTCAACCGCTTCTTCGATCATTGGCAGCCCGATCTCGCGCTGTTCGTCGAATCGGATCTCTGGCCGAACTTGATCGTCACCAGCGCCGAGCGCGGCATTCCGCTGGTGCTCGTCAACGGGCGCCTTTCCGAGAGCTCGTTCAACCGTTGGCGGCGCGTGCCCGGCACGATCGGCGCGCTGCTGCGCTGCTTCGATCTCTGCCTGGCGCAATCGCCGGCCCACGGCGAACGCTACCGCGCGCTCGGCGCGCCGCGCGTCGCCACCACGGGCAACCTCAAATTCGACGTGCCGGAGCCGCCGGCCGACGCCGATCGGCTGGCGCAGTTGCAGGCGGCGCTCGCCGAACGCACGGTGCTCGCCGGCGCCTCGACCCATGCCGGCGAGGAGGAAATGCTAGTCGAGGCGCACCGCCGGCTGCGTGGCGCTTTTCCCCGCCTGCTCACGATCATCGTTCCGCGACATCCGGAGCGCGGGCCTTCCATTCTCGACATCACCGGCGCCGCCGGCCTCGAGGCGGCGCTGCGCTCGCGCGGGGAATTGCCGCGCGCCGACACCGACGTCTACATCGCCGACACGCTGGGCGAGCTCGGCTTGATCTATCGCCTGGCGCCGATCGTGTTCGTCGGCGGTTCGCTTGCGCGCCATGGGGGGCAGAATCCGATCGAGCCGGTCAAGCTTGGCGCGGCAATTCTGCATGGGCCGAACGTGTGGAATTTCGCCGAGGTCTATGCCGCGCTCGACGCCGCGCATGGGGCCGAAGAAATAAACGACGCCGAGAGCTTCGTGCTGCGCGCCGGCGCTTGGCTCAAGGACGCGAACGCGCGCGCGGCAGTGATTTCCACCGCGCGTGCGAGCGTTGCTGCGCTCGGCGGCGGCCTCGAACGCACGCTTGCCGCGCTCGAGCCGCATCTCATGCGGATTGGTAGCCGGCAGCGCGCGCGCCATGCGTGAGCCGGCGTTCTGGTGGCGCGAGGGCTCGCTCGCGTCGGCGCTGCTGGCGCCGGTGGCGGCGGTTTACGCGGCGATCGCGACGTGGCGGCTGGCACGGCCCGGCCGGCGGCCGGGCATCCCCGTCGTTTGCATCGGCAATTTGACCGTCGGCGGCGCCGGCAAGACGCCCACCGCGCTGACCGTCGCGCGCATGTTGGCAAAGGCCGGCGAACGGCCGGTGTTCCTCAGCCGCGGCTATGGCGGAGCGCTCGCCGGCCCGCTCGTGGTCGATCCGGCGCGGCACCGCGCGCGCGATGTCGGCGACGAGCCGCTTCTGCTCGCGCGCACGGCGCCGACCATCGTGGCGCGCGATCGCGTCAAAGGCGCCGGTATTGCCGCCGGCGCGAGCGTCATCGTCATGGATGACGGTTTCCACAATCCCTCCCTCGTCAAAGATTTTTCGGCGCTGGTGGTCGACGCGCGCCGCGGCATCGGCAATGGGCGCGTCATTCCCGCCGGTCCGTTGCGCGCGCCCGTCGATGCGCAGCTCTCGCGCGCGCATGCGCTCGTCATGGTGGGACGTTCAGCGCCCGACTGCGCCATCGCGGAGATGGCGCGCGAGCGCGACATTCCAGTCTTGCGGGCGAGCTTGCGGGCGGATGCCGCCTTCATCGCCACGCTTGCCGGCCGCCGCGTGCTCGCATTCGCCGGCATCGGCGATCCGCAGAAGTTTTTCGCTACCCTGACCGAGGCTGGCGTCGCGATTGCCGCGACGCGGAGCTTTGCCGACCATCATCGTTTCACGGGCCGTGAGGCAGCGGCGCTGTGCGAGGAGGCCGAGCGCGATGGCCTGGCGCTGGTGACGACGGAAAAGGATCTGGCGCGGCTTTCCGGCGAGGAGCAGCCGCTGTCCGCGCGGGCCCGCGCGCTTCCCGTCACGCTCGTGTTCGAGGATACGGCGGGGTTCGAATCGCTGTTGCTGGAGCGGCTCGCAGCGGCGCGCACGCCGCGCGGCGCATGACGGCAGACGAAAGCTAGTGCCGCCGATTTGAAATTCCTGCACCGTGTGCCGCAGGTCCGCCTCAGGAGTTTCAAATCGAAAAGCGGCACTAGAATCATAGAGTCGCTAGTGCCCTTTGGTTTTCGAAGTTCGTGCCCGAGTGCGCCGCGCGGTATCACGAACTTCGAAAACCGGGCACTAGCGCGCTTTTTCCTCGGTACGCCGCTTGGCGTTGGGGACATGCCGCTGGAGCACCGCCTCGGGGCTGACGTAGGGCTCCTGCAGGTCGACGCTCCAATATTTGAGCTCCTCGAGCGGAATCGGCACGCCGGTCACCGCGCAGCGCACGAAGGCGCCCGGCCGCACCACGCGAAAATCGCCGTCGAGATATTTCAGCTCGGCCTCGCCCGCCATGGGAGAAGGGCGATCGGATCGGTTGAGCACACCTGCCTCCAGCGCAGCCGGTTTGTCGGGATGGCTGTCCCCGCGCCCCGACGCCAGCCCCAACATAGAGGCTGCGGGCGGGCCATGTAATACCGATCAGCGCAATTTATTCGCTCGTCATGCCCGGCATGCAGTCAAGCTTGCGCAGACTGCGTAAACTTGTCTGCGCTGCCTGATGGTTTACCCCTCGAACAGACTGCCTTGATTGGAATTGCCGTTGCCGCGGCGGCTGCGCGGCTTGGTCGTGGAGACGGGTTTGTCGGCGGCTGCTGCGGCCGCGCCGTCCGCCACCGCGCCGACACGGCCGTCGGAAAATTCAACATCAAGCCGCATGCCCGCGCTTACCGCGGCGGCCTGCCGCAGCGGCCGGCCGGCGGCGTCGCGCACCAGCGCGAACCCGCGGGCGAGCACGCCGCGATGCGAGAGCGCATTGAGCAGTTGCCCGCAGCGCTCGACCGAGGCCGCGCGCTGCGCCAGCGAGGAATCAACCGCCCTCCGCGCGCGCTCGCAGAGGACGGCGAGGCGTTCGCATTCCCGGCCGATGCGGCTGCGGTGGGCATCGGCGTTCGCGCGCAAGCCGGCGGCGAGCCGGGCGGTCGCCGTGAGCAGCCGCTCGCGCCGGCGCAGCCGCGCGACGCTTTGCGCCCGCGCGGCCCGCTCGTGCAGCGCGGCGACCAGCTCGCCGCAGCGTGTGACCCGCGCGCGCAGGATCTGCGGCCCGAGCCGGCCGGCGGCGCGCGCAAAGCGCGCGTGATGGATCTGCGCGTTGGCGATGAGTGCGCGCGGCAGACGCGTGCTGGCGTGGTCGAGGCGCTGGCGCGGGAATGCCAGCAGCTCCTCGGCGCCGGGCAGTGCGCGGATCGCGGCGCGCAACTCGTTGCGCCGTGCCTCGTGCCCGCGTTGCCAGCAGGCAAGCGCGCGCCGCGCCAAGCTCTCGACGCGCGCGTCAAGCTCGAGCCGCACCGGCACGGCATATTCGGCGGCCGCGCTCGGCGTCGGCGCGCGCTTGTCGGCGGCGAAGTCGATGAGGGTGACGTCGGTTTCATGTCCCACCGCGGCGATCAGCGGGATCATGCTCGCGGCCGCCGCGCGCACCACGATCTCCTCGCTGAACGACTGCAAATCCTCGAGCGAGCCGCCGCCGCGCGCGACGATGAGCAGGTCGGGCCGGCGCATCGGGCCGTCGATGGGAAGCGCGTTGAAGCCGTGGATGGCGGCGGCGACCTCCTCGGCGCAGCCGTCGCCCTGCACGCGCACCGGCCAGACGATCACGTGGCGCGGGAAGCGGTCAGCGAGCCGATGCAGAATATCGCGAATGACGGCGCCCGTCGGCGAGGTGACGACGCCGATCCGCTCGGGCAGGAACGGCAAGAGCTGCTTGCGCGCGGCGTCGAACAGACCTTCCGCGGCGAGCTTCTTCTTTCGCGCCTCTATGAGCGCCATCAGCGCGCCGACGCCCGCGAGCTCGAGCGTCTCGATGACGATTTGGTAGGTTGACTTCCCGGGGAAGGTGGTCAGCCGGCCGGTGGCCACGACCTCGAGCCCTTCCTCGGGCTTGATGCGCATGCGCCCGACCGTGCTCCTCCAGATCACCGCCTCGATCTTGGCGTCCGCGTCCTTGAGCGCGAAATAGCAGTGGCCGGAGGTGTGCGGGCCGCGGAAGCCGGAGATTTCCCCGCGCACCCGTACGTAGGCGAAGGTATCTTCCACGGTCCGCCGCAGCGCCGCCGAGAGCTCGGAGACGGTCCATTCGCGGATATTCAGGCGCGTCGGCTCGTTCATGGCGAGGTGGTGAATCAGCTTATCCCCGCCGCGTCAACTCGCCTATCCCAGCGCTGGGAGCGTGGGTTAGCCGCCGGGCTTGGCGCCGTATTGTTCGTCCGAGACGTGCTCGAGCCAGGTGACGTGCTTGCCGTCGAGGGCTTCCTGCAGGGCGATGTGCATCATGGCGGTGTCGGGGCCGGCGCCGTGCCAGTGCT
>VAZM01000361.1:12711-14172 GCA_005883135.1 Alphaproteobacteria bacterium | reverse complement strand
AGCTTCGCTGATGCAGTTCTTGATTGCGCCCGGTGGGATGATGACTTTGCCGTCCTTATCGACGTGCAGATGCGAGCGCCATGTTCGCTTCCGATAATCATCGTGACTCTCATTAGGCTCTGCGTCGTCGAGATTTGGCCGAGATTGGGAATACGGGCTAATGCCCCGGATTGTGAACGTTGCGATGACAGGCATGGTTACTTTTCCCCAGAGTTAGACGCTGTGTTTGCCTCAGTGCTGTTCTCAGTTTGCTCACCTCGTAGATTGAATGAATGACTCTGTCAGCTGCACCTCCCCCGCTGCCGGCGCTTAACCGCCTGCAGGCATCGCCCAGTTCTATCCGGCGTTCGATCTTCCCATCGCCAATCCAGAGTTGCCGTGCGATGAAGCTTGTTTGCTCGCCAGTGTTCATTTTTGCCATTCTTTCACCTTTCAGTTCCTTTGTTGTTTGCCTCCCTTTCAACTTTGGACAGACTCCTAGCCTTCCCGCAAAGGTGGCCCCTACTGAAGAAGGACCACAGCACGGGCTGCCCTTCTTCTGCTGAGTGGCCAGGCCACCTTTCCTCACACGCTGCCGCGACACGTTTAGCCAGGGTGCGTTTTTTACGGTCTGCTATCCCACCTTTGCGAAAGGCTCGCTCGGGTCGCTAAGCAGTGCGGGGCGCCACCCCCGCAGGCCGCAAGAAATATCCGCTCTTGCGATGCGTAGATTTGCCATCAAGGCCCTGGTTATGGGCGGCTGGTGAGGCCAGTACCGCCCGGGTCGGGAAGAGCCACAAGGTTCCCCCGCGTCGCCTTCTCCGGCATTACTCCAGCTGCCGGTTGCCTTCGGAACCCTAGAGGCCAAGCCTCCGCTTTTTCGCGACTGCGTTGGTCCTTCGACTCAGTCGGCCTTTCAGCCGGGTCACTTCGGCGCAGGGAAGCGTGGCCCTGGGGTACGCACAATTTGAACTGGCGGGCGCGCGAGCGCGCGCCGCATCGCATGAGCGCCGCTATCGCTGTCGGTTTGGAGTGAACTGAAGTTGTGGAATGAGGGGGGTGCATTTGTAGCTCGCTTGACGGGACTCGTCGGGCGGGCTACTCAGGCGATGTTCAATCTGCCAACCAAGTAGCCGTTGAGCGCCGACGTCTTGCCAACGTCGGCGTTCGCTTTTCATGGCGGGGCGCGAGCCGCCGCTTGATTCAGCTGCGTGCTGGACGATTTTGGAAATTGTCTTTGTAGGTCAAAAGGCGTCTTTGCGCCCGCTGGACAAAACAAGTCATTGGAATCGCAATGCGGGGGCATCCCTCCCGGGCCCACCATTTTGATGTCTCCAGCCACTCATACCGAAGGACCAATTCGGCTGATATTGGTTTCGAGATAGTCCAGTCGTTCCGCGGCCGTGGCTTCTCCGCCAATCACCTTGACGACGGCGGCGCGGATCGCATCCGCCCCTTGCACAACATTCATGTGTCCCCGCA
>VAZM01000361.1:0-12611 GCA_005883135.1 Alphaproteobacteria bacterium | reverse complement strand
CACCGCCGGCCGCAAGCGCTCTACCATTTTCAGCGGCGGCTGCAGGCGCATCCATCATCCACACACCAGGAGCCGGAGCAGCATCGGCGTAGCCGAGGACGCCCATGATTGTCCGCGACCCTGTCTTGGCCAGCGCGCCGAGCGACTTCTCTTCGATGGATGTCAGGCCGCCCGCCAAGTTGTCGGGAGTGGGATTCGTCCCTGCCAGATCGATCCCCTGTTCGCGTGCGAGCTCATCGTAGAGGCGAACTGTCGAGACTAGGCGTTCTGCCGCCTCCGGCGAGACTGCTCGCTTCCTCAACAGGTCCTCGCCGCCGAGGCACTCCACCGGCTCGGAAAAAACTGCAGTTCCACCATGATCGACTATCCAGTCAGTGAAAGCTCCGAGTGCGGGATTGCCGAACAAGCCGGAGGTGGTATCGGATCCGCCGCATTCGAGCCCGATCGTGAGTTCGCTTACAGCAAGCGGAACTCGCTGCACCAGACTTGCCGCTTGTTGCATGGCACACAAAATTTCGTTGCCTTTATGGAGAGATTCTAACAATCCGCCAGTTTCTAGGAACGAAAGTGTCGCTACCTGTCGTCCCAACTGCCTGGCGAGCTTCGCGACGCGCTCGCTGCTTTCTGGCTCGAAAGAGACAACCAGGCAGCTCGCGATATTGGGATGGGCGGCAAGCCCCGCCATTGCGCGCAGGCTGACCTCGAAGTCGCGGCCCATTTGACCGCGCCCATAGCTCGCGGGAAGGCACACAACACCCGGATTGCGCGCAGCGAGATGTCGCGCCAGAGGATTGACGTTATCGGCCGCTGCGAGTACCGCGACAAGGTTGCGGACGCCCTTGCGACCGTTTTCCCGCGGGTAGCCGGTCAACCCTCCTATCGCTAGCGCCATTGCTAATCGCTCAACCTGTTTGCTACACGCTGGTCGCAATGCCCAATTCTTTTGCCAGATGCACAGCGTCTGTGAGCTCGGCATCCGACAGTGGAATTCCGGCCCGCAGCCTTTCGCTACGAAGCTTCCATCGTCGCTCGCCCGGATAACGGATCGCGTCTGCGGCTGCGTTGCGGGGCAATGCCAGAAGGCGCTCCACGAGCTCTTCGAGCCTATCTGAATATGCATCGGCCCTAAGCGCTGCTTCCAAGTCGATAGCAATCATCGTATGGGCAGTGCCTTCGGGAGCATCCAGTGCTGTTTCCTTGGAAGAGACGTGGTCTGCGAATGCGCCACCGCACAGCACGCCCGTCAATGCTTCCAGCGCAACCAACAATGCAAATCCCTTACGACCGCCGAATGCCTGCAAGCTTCCCTCAAGAGCCGCGCCTGGACTTCGGGTCGGATTCCCATCTGCATCCTGTGCCCATCCAGGCGGCAGAAGTGCTCCTGAGCCGGCCGCTTCGACGATATTCGCCCGTGAGGTCATGCTAGTCGCTAGGTCCAGTTCGAGAAACCGATCTGGGCTCCGCAGCGGTGCGGCGATCGCCAACGGGTTGTTGCTGAGCAGAGGTTTCTTGGCACCTTCGGGCGCGACGCAGACCTGACCGTTGGACGTGACGATCCCAAGCTGCTTGCTGGCGGCGATCAGCGTGGCATAGTGCCCCGCGAATCCGAAATGATTGCTGTTTCTCACGAGGACAATCGAAATCCCGAATTGGCGGGCGGCGGTGCTCGCCGCCTTGGCCGCACAGGTCGCCACATGATGGCCGATGCCGTTGCGGCCATCGATTGAGATTAGGGCGTTCCTGGTCGTCACCCGCGGTCGAGAGTTGCCGTCCACACCGCCCGACCGGATCCGCGCGATGTAAGGGCGCAGTCGTCGCAACCCATGCGTTTCGACGCCGCGCAAGTGAGCCTCTGTAATCGCATCAGCCATCGCCTGCGCGCCCTCGGCGGAAGTCCCGACTGCCTTCAATGAACTTTTCACCAGCTCATGGACCCACTGGGCGGGACGCAATGTTGGTGACTTCGATTGCTTGGAGCCAGGAGAAAGCATGCTGCGCATATTGTGCGAATGGACATGCTCACCTTGCTTGATGTCGATCGTGGCGATCCCGATAGGAAATCCATAACGATGGACAGGCTTGCCCTTAATGATGTCCCGAACGGCAACCTTGTGGCCGAATGGGATATCTTGACAGACCGCCAGTTCGCAGACTGTTTTTCCTGATGCGCTGAGGGTCACGGCGATGGTGCCATGCGTAGCGATGGTTTCTAGCACCGCCGCGACGTCGTCATCGGGTTCCAGTAGGATCGCCCGAACTTGAGTCACAGCCATGTCGAGGTCGCTTCTTCAGCCAGAGCAAATGCCTTGGTGCCAGCATCGACCACGCCGGAGTAGCGCGAGAAAAAGAGATAGCCGGTCACCGTTGCGAGTAGCTCTTCGATCACCTCAAGGCTGTACAGATCGATCACCTCGCCGAGCTTCGTGCCTTTTTCAATTCGACGTCCGAGATCTGGCGGCGTGCTGAAGTTCGACTGCAGAAATCCGCCTACCGAGGGGTTGACCTCGAAGCGGCTCTTGACGCCGAACAAGAGCTGCTTTTTTTCAGGCCGTGGGTTTGTGGCAATCATGCCGAGGCTGGCCATGATGGATTGAAGCCCTGCGACCGCCTCCGCGACATACGCAGCTTCAGCCTGTGGCCCGAGATAGACGCCGCCGATCTCAGGATTGGCCGTCGGGATTCCTCTTCCATTGCAATAGCGCGCCGCGGTACCAGTGAGGTTGTTGGCGTGCAGGAAGCTCGTGTTGAACGCCCGGCACAGCCTTAGCGATGCCTCATAGACATCTGAGGGGGCAGAGGCGTCCAGATCTGTTCGGCTCTGCAGTCGGCCGCCTAAACCTCCACAGTGGATATCGATCAATGCGTCAACGTGATCGAGCAGGTTGGCTGTAATCACGCTCGCCATTCGTTGGGTTAGATTGCCGTCCTGATTTCCCGGAAACACTTCGTGCAGGTCGGTTTTGCCGTGCTGCTCGGGCGTCTGCCGATTGAATACTGAAACCGCCAACGGATTGGCCACGGGAATAGCAGCCACTCGCCCGGATAATGTAGCCACATCCAGTGAGTTGAGCAGGTCACGAACGGCTATCAGTGCCATCGTCTCGTCGCCGTGCACGGTGGTCAGAATGCCGAGAGTCGGGCCTGGTTTGGCGCCAGTGACAACGTGGAGACCGAGCCGTAGATCTGCCCCGGATGCGAGTTTCGTGACATCAAGCCGAAAATATTCGCGTCCAGGCCCTTCTTTTCTAGTCAGCGGCTTCATCAGCGCTCCGAAATTGTGCTCGTGACTTTGGTGACTGCAGTTTCTATCGCCCTGATGCAGCCACCAATTTCGGATCGACCTCCCGCAGGAAGCTGGGGTTCATTTCCATAGCCCAATTGATCGGCTCCTTCAGTGCACCCTTTTGCACCATGAACTTGGCGAGCTCGTTCATGTCGTTCACGAACGCATCGTTGAACGTCATGTCGTACGTGATCAGCCGCACGACAGGCAGAGATTGCGCGACTTTTCCTTGAACGGCTTCGGCCCAGATTTCAGTGGCCTCTTCCGGATTGAAGCGGACAAAGTCGGTGGCCCGCTTCGTCGCGCGGAGCACCTTGCGGACCAGCTCCGGAGTCTGATTGGCAAAGGACTTCGTCACACTGAGTACGATGCGGTTGTTCGCCAATCCTTTTGCGCTGGTGATAAGCTTGATGTTCGTCCCAGTGCTGACCGCGCGGGTCGTAAACGGCGCGAGCCATGCGAACGCATCGATATCGCCATGAACGAGCGCAACGACCATGTCAGGAGGCGCAAGGTCGACTATCGTCACGTCGGAGGGACTAAGTCCGCCCGAGGCAAGATACCGGTACAGCAGGAATTCGCCCGTAGAGCCGATGCGTGTTGCGACTTTGCGGCCACGCAGATCGCCTGGTGCGTTGATCTCCTTTTTTCCCACGATGCCGAAAATCTCAGTATCGGAGGACAATGGCGCGAGACCAATGACGTTGCCGGTCTTCCACATTGCAGCTGAGGGCAAATCACCCGCGGAAATGAAATCACCCCGCCCCGCGCGGAAGGCTTCCGTTGCCGTTGCCCCGGTCGTGAACACAGTGATCTCGGCATCGAGCCCCTCATCCTTGACGCTGAAGATCCGTACCTTGGGATCCGCAGCAGATGCAGGACAGCTGACAATCCAACTCAGCACACTGGCGAACACGCCGAGAGCAGGGAGCAATCCACTGCTCCTCGTCCTGGCACAAAAGAACGCTCCATACATGTCACCCTCCCGTCCTCTAGACATTGATCTGGTGCTCCATGAAACGTTGCATCGTGCGATTGATGGCCAGCTTGAAGCATCCATCGATCGCCGCGCCGAGCAAGCCGAGCGTCACCAATCCCACGAACATGATGTCAGTGCGCAACAACATTCTCGACTGCATGATAAGGTACCCGATGCCGGATTGCGCAGCGATCATTTCCGCAGCCACAATGCCCATGAAGGCAAACCCCAACGCCACTCGCATTCCAGTCAGGATGTAGGGCACGGCTGACGGAATGATAATGCGCCGGAAAATCTGGCTTCGGCGCGCTCCAAGGCATTTGGCGGCATTGAGGCGGATATTGGGGGTCGAGACGACTCCCGCCGCCGTGTTCAAGATCACAATGATCACCACCCCGTAAAAGATGATGAAATATCGCGACATATCGCCGATCCCGAACCAAATGATGGACAGCGGCACCAAGGCGACGGGAGAAATTGGCCGCATGAACTGCAGCAACGGATCGACGAACTGCGCAACGGTTCGAATGCGTCCCATCAGCGCTCCGACAAAAATACCGATCGCGCACCCGGCCGCGTACCCTACAAGGACGCGCTCCAGGCTAACGCCGACATGGTTCAACAGCGCTCCGCTTGAGAGTAGCTGCGCTCCAGTTCCAAAGGTCTCCCAGGGCGAGGGCACCAAATCAGGAAAAGCGAAATAGCGGGCGAACAGAGCCCACGCGAAGATTGCTAAGGAGATCGATACGGCTGTAATCGCGGTGTGCTTAAGAAGCAAAGCGAGTCTAGGCTGCATAAAGCGACACTCCAACTTCGTCCTGCAGCGAAGCTTCTACCCGTGCGTAAATCGCCGTAACGACCTCGTCCGTCGGTTTGCGGGGGTATGGACATTCGATCGCAAACTCCTCTTTGATGGACGACGCCGGCCCTTTTCGCATCATGGCAACTTTCTGCCCCAGCAACACGGCCTCGCCGACATCATGGGTGATATAGACAATTGTCATTCGAAACTGCTGCCAGATCCGAAGCAACTCTTTCTGCATGATGCGTTTGCTGATCGCGTCAAGCGCAGCAAACGGCTCGTCCATCAGCAGGACCTCGGGCTCAAGGACAAGGGCTCGCGCAAGCTGACATCGCTGCTTCATTCCCCCGGATAGTTCATATGGATATTTCCGTGCGTGATCCCGCAATCCAACGAGATCCAAATATTTTGCGGCTCGTTGCGCTGCTTCTCGTTTCGGAACTCCTTGAATCGATAACCCAAATTCCACGTTTTCGTGTGTTCGCAGCCATGGAAACAGTGCGTTCGTCGCATCCTGAAAAACTACGACGCGATCGGTCCCCGCCTCCACGACTTGGCGTTCGCCAATCCTGATCTTTCCGGAGCTCGGGACTGCGAATCCAGCAATCAAATTGAGAACCGTTGATTTCCCGCATCCGCTCGGGCCCAACAGACAATAAAACTCGCTGCGGCGGACCTTGATGGTCGTGTTTGCGAGAGCGCGGTATTCGTTCGGCTTGCCCGGATTAAATGTCATCGAGACATTTTCGAGCGCGAGTTCGTCCCAAGTACCGGAGTTCCGCGATTCGGCTCTGGTCGTAACCCGTGGGCCGCGGGGCGACGATTCCTGAGTGGAAGGCGAACCCATCACCATACGCGAGCTGATTTGACCTGGAGCACTGCGCACCCTTAGCTGGAGAGAGTTAGGCGGTAGCTGACGCGGTCCGCTCGGTAGATTGAAGTTCCGGTGAGCACTGGCTCATTGTTTTTTGTGAGAAAGGTCATCCGACGGACGAGAATCGGTTCTCCCTTTTGCAGCGCCAGGGCCTTCGCCTGCCGCTGATCGGCGCGACGTGCTTCGATTTCCATTTCCCCGTGGTCAAGCTCGATCCCTTCGCGATTGCGAAGATAATCAACGAGCGAGGACGTCCGGATGTCTTGCGTGGTTAGCCGGGAGCAACGATCAGCACGGATGTAGCGATCATCAATCGCGACGGGTACCTCCTTTTGAAATCGCAGGCGCTGAACATAAACGAGCTCTGTGCCCCGGCACACCGCAAGACGAGTTGCGATCTCCTTATCAGCCGGGATTCGCTCGAATGCCCCGACACGGACGTTGAACCGGCCCGTCCTCTTCGTCCATGCGTCGAGGAAGCTGTTCAACGTCAGCCTTTCCCTCAACTTGTTTCGACGGACGAAGGTGCCGACGCCCTGCAGGCGGTACAGGATGCCGGCATCGACAAGCTCGTCCACAGCTCGGCGCACTGTGATACGGCTCACGCCAAAGCGCTCTGCGAGCTGCGCATCGGATAGCGGCATTTCCTTTGCGCGCGGATTGGCGCGAATCATCTCCTCGATACCCGCTTGCACCTGCCGGTACAGCGGGGCGCCGTCGAGCGATTTGACACTCAGCATGGGCCCACGCTAGAGCTTGTTATAACATCATGTCAAGCTGGAGCAGAGCATGAAGAAGCAAGTGGTTCATACCGACAGGGCCGCGGTGACCGGCGCGCCACTCGTGCAGGCGGTGAAGCTCGGCAACCTTGTTTTTTGTTCAGGCGCTTCGCCAAGGGATCCAAAGCAGGGGAACAAGGTCGTCGAAGGGGGCTTCACGGCGCAAGCCACACAAGCACTGGCAAACTTGAAGACAGTTCTGGAAGCTGCCGGGAGCGGATTTGAGCACTGTTTGAAGGCGACGTGTTTTATCCTGGACTTCGACAGGAACCTTCCCTTTCTCAACGACGTTTGGGTGCAGCATTTCGGGAAAAATCTCCCGGCCCGTACCGTTGTTGGCGTGGCCAAGCTTCGAGAAAATTATCTGCTGGAGGTAGAGGTCACCGCCTACGTTCCGTGATGGGCGGCGATGGCCTGTGTGTTTTTGGGGGTGCGGCAGTTTTGCAGAGAACCTTCCAGCGCGAACTGTCGTTGGAGTGGCCGTGCTGAGGGAAAACTGCTCGAGATTACCGCCATGTTCCACGGTGACTGATGAGGTCCGCAGATCTATAGAAAGAACACGCACTGTCGAGTTAGAGGGTCGACCAAATAATCATTAACATACCGGCTGAGCCCAGCCGCCCTCGCTGTTTGCTGCTTCCCATCAGGAGATCCACATTGAGAAACAACAACGCCTACAACCGCCGCCGTTTTCTTAAGCTTGGTTCTGCGATTGCCGCTGCATCGGCATTTTCCCGAACAGCTACGGCTGACGAGTGGCCCAGGGATAAAGTCATCCGAGCCATAATTCCCTTCAACGCCGGTGCGAGCATCGACATCCTGGGCCGGCTCATCGCCGATCCGCTCTCCCAGCAGCTCGGTCAGGCGATTGTGATCGAAAATCGAGGGGGTGCCGGCGGTACGCTCGGGGCGCTGCAGGTCGCACGCGCCACGCCGGACGGCTACACCCTGCTCATCACCTCCTCCAACCATTCAGTCGCCCCCGCCATCTATCCGAATCTGGCTTACGATACGGCCAACGATTTTGCTGGGGTCGCTCTGTTCGGAACCGTACCCAACGTGCTGCTTGTTGCGGCATCGAGCGGCATCCGGACTGCAGAGGATCTCGTGGCCAAGGCCAAGAGCGAGAACGTCACTTTTTCCTCCTCCGGGGTAGGCAGCGCCAGCCATTGGGCGGCGGAGCGCTTTCGCATCAGCGCCGGATTCAAGGCCACACACGTTCCCTATCGGGGCGGTCTTGAATCCCTGACCGAAGTGATAGCGGGCCGAATCGACTTCTGCTGTATTGGCGTGCCCCCCGCCATACCATTCATCAAAGAAGGTAGGGCGCTTCCGCTCTTGTCTATTTCGCTCAGGCGCTCTGCGTCTCTTCCCAACGTGAAGACCTCAATCGAGGCTGGCTACAAGGATTCCGATTATACGTTCTGGAACGGACTGCTGGCGCCCGCAAAAACGCCCCGCCCCATCGTTGAAAGACTGCACGCGAAGGTAACCAGCGTATTGGCGATGCCAGAGATTCAGAAGAAGCTCGAGGTTCAAGGCGTAGAGCCTTCACCGGTGACGCCGACGGAATATGACGCTCAGATTCGGCGGGAGATCGCAGAAAATGCGAGGATCGCGAAGGAGGCGGGTCTCTAACTGATGCGGCATGCGTCGCGAGGCATGTCGTCGATCCGATCAGGCTAAGGACTCGACCTGATCGATTTACATGTCTACCTTCCGAGAAGCGCTCCGGAATCGTTCGCAGGACGGCGGCGTCATGATCGGTAATCTTTCGAAATCTGAACCGGCGCCTACAATGCCGCTGAAGACAATCGAAGGACCGGCTGCTTGGCGAGGAGTAGACTTTCGGAATAGAGACGATTTTGTATGCCGGTTGAGTGATGCCGACATTACCGAGATCGAGACTGCCGTCCAGGCGGTCATACAAGGCGGGGTCGCACATATTGCGATTGACCGGGACAACTTTCACCTCCCGCGGCTCGGAAATCGGTTTCTTCGAATGCGAGATGAGGCGCTGCTACGGGGTCGAGGCTTTATCGTTGTTCGCGGCCTTCCGGTTGCGCGCTATTCCATGGAGCAGGCCGCAGCCGCCTTCCTCGGCATAGGTGCCTATTTCGGCAGACCGGTATCGCAAAACGGAAAGGGTCATATCCTGGGGCACGTAAAGGACCTTGGCCGCAGCATCGACGATCCGACCGCACGTATCTATCAGACGACGCACAGGCAAACCTTCCATACAGATTCGGCTGATATCGTCGCGCTGCTGTGTTTGAAAACGGCCAAGACTGGCGGATTAAGTCGAATCGTCAGTTCCATTTGTCTATACAACGAGATGTTTCGGCGCCGTCCCGATTTGGCGGCCGTTTTGTTTGAGCCACTCCCTTTCGATCGTCGCAGCGAAGTACCGGCCGGTAAGAAAGGTTTCTATGAAACACCGATCTTTAATTGGTATGCAGATCACCTCTCGGTAATCTACGGTAACCGATATTATATCCAGTCCTCGCAGCGCTTTCCTGATGCGCCGCGACTAACGGCAAAGCAGATTGAGGCTCTCGATCTTTTTGATGCGCTCGCCAACGACCCGTCAAACTACCTCGACATCGAGTTCAAGCCGGGTGATGTGCAGCTCATCCACAACCACGTCATTCTACACGATCGAACCGACTATGAGGATTGGCCCGAGCCCGAACGTAAACGACATCTTCTTCGGCTTTGGTTGTGCCCCCCGAACGGCCGTCCATTGCCGCCGGTCTTCGCTGACCGATACGGAGCCACTGAGATTGGAAATCGCGGAGGCATTGTGGTGCCCGGTATGACGATGCATGCACCCCTCGAAGCGTGCTGAAGTGCGCGCGCATCCGCGCCCAGGCGGTTGCGTGCTGACATCAATCAACGATCATCCTGACTCATCAGCTGCCGCAACCTTCGAGCTGAGCGCCAATCGCTTCTTCCCAGAGCTTCACGATTTCCGTGTGGTCCGCCTTGGTGCCGATTTTTGTCGCGGCATCGGTCCATATCTGCCGCATACAACCCGCTAACGCAGACGCGGCGCCGATCTTGTGGGCGAAATCGGCAGCGAGGGACACGTCCTTTGCCATCAAACCAAGCGCCATGCCGGTGCCGAACTCGAGCGTCAGCACTTGTGGAATGACCTTTTTCTCAAGGGGGTGCTGACGTCCGCAGCACATCGAGGTCAAGGCATCCGTCATGCTTCGCACGTCGAGTCCGAATTTGAGACCTACGGCTATCGCTTCGAGCACGACAACGAGCGTGGATGCGTTGACGTAATTGGCGAGCAGCTTTAGTGCATGTGCCGACCCGAGCGGACCGCAGCGAAAGACATGCCGTCCCATCGCCATGAACAGAGGCATACACCGGTCAATCTGTTCATCGTCGCCTCCAACCAGAATGTCCAGTGTTGCGTCCTTCGCGAAGACCACACCCCCCATCACGGGGGCATCGAGATACCAAATCCCCCGTTCCGCCAGTTCGTGGCCGATAGACCTGGTTGCGTTTGGATCAGATGTGCTCATGTCGATCGCTATTGCTCCCGACGTTAGCACCGAGACAAGTCCATCGGCCCCCAGCAAAACCTTTCGCACATCTGAATGGTCGGGCAGCATCGTGATTGCGGCCTGGGCATCGCGACCAGCTTCCGCGAGCGACGTGCCCATTTTGCCACCGTGCGCGGTTACGAATTCGCGTGCGGCCTCCTGCCTGACGTCAAACACGGTAACGTCGAAGCCGCGTGCAATCAGGTGCGCAGCCATCGGCGTACCCATGTTGCCGATACCGATAAAGCTTACCTTCATTATCGCTCTCATCCGTTAGCCATTTGAAAATCAGTTCGTTCCCCCAAGGATTGCCCGGCCGTCTGCGCTGGCAAGGCGAGGGCAAGTGCTATCCACATTTGCCGCTGCGATGATATCGGCAAGCATCACCTGCCTCCCTCCTTGCGCCGCCGACTCGATTGCCGCGTACACGGCTGCTAGCGCCTGGCAGCCGCTAGCGCCTGGCATGCGTTGGCCGCCGACAACCCGCATTGCTGACCATTCGCCGCAGCCGCAAACAACTCAAGCTCATCGCGGAACATGTCGCTTTGAGGAACCGCAATGTGCTGACGCTGCGTTGGCCCGGCTGAGCGCCCCTGGAGATAAAGAATCGCGTTTTCATGCAATCGCTCGGGCTGGGCCCAGTGATTCTGATCGATCTCGTAGAACATGAGCGCATCCTCGCCGGTTACGCGGACGCTGTACGTACCGGGGCTCGTCCAACTGGAAATCACGGTTCCGAGCTTGCCATCGGCAAAGTGTACGCCAACAATCCACTGATCCTCGACCTCGGCTCCGACCGGCGAGTGCCGTGCCGCGCTGGCGCTTACCGCGACAATGTCGCCTCCGAGGAAGCGCAAGGTATCGAATTGGTGAATGGCGATTTGGCTGAGCGACCCACCGGGTGAGTTTGCGCGGTACCAGCGCCAGTCCTGTGGCGAGAGCCTCAGGGCACGGTCATTGGAGAAATTTGCCTCGATTTGGCTGACCTGACCCAAGTGTCCGTTGTCGATCGCCTGACGGATCAGGCGATTGCCGGCCAACAGGCGGGCGCAGTGCCCGACCACAATGCGAACGCCATGCGCGCTTTCAAGTTCTGCAACCCGTAATCCGTCGGCCATCGTGTTTGCAATCGGCTTTTCTATAAAGACGTGCTTGCCCGCCTGGGCTGCAAGTTCTGCGAGTTCAAGATGCCGCTCATTCGGAACGGCAAGCACTATGGCATCGATGTGTTTGTTGGCGAGAACGGACGAAATATCGGAGGCGGCTATTTCGAACTCTTTTGCGAAGGCTGCAAGCCGCTCCGTATTGCGTCCAACGCAGCAGACGAACTCTAATGCAGATGACTTTGACGCGGCTTTGGCGAGCACGCGACCCCACGCGCCCACGCCGACTAAAGCTGCCCGCACTTTATTTCTCATCATCTGCGTTATTGCCTCTCGTGCCCACGGCGATCATGTCATCGAGGGATGGCCTGTCCGCTTCTCATATTCTCTCGACGAGGAAGTAGCGCAGAGCGCGCGGTCTTCGAAAGTCATCGTGATGCACGCGCTTCATTCAGCTGCACCGAACTGTATCGAGTCGGCGGTTGACCGGAAACCGAAAGGATGGTTGATTTTTGTCTCTCAATCCGGGAATGGGCTGCTAGCTGACTCGAACCGCAGTCGGCTCAATACTACAATCGAGGCGATCGATGAGCAAAGAGAGTGCGAAGGCAGACCTCGAAAAAGTCTTCAAGCACATTGATCGTGATGCGCTCGTGAAAATCGCGTGCGACTTGGTCGATATCCCGAGTCCCACTGGATACGAAAAATCCTGCGCGGATTACATCCTTTCCCGGTACAAAGCCGCCCGCATCAAGATCATCGATCAGCAGTTTGAGGATCAGCGATCGAACGCCATTGGCGTCATCAAGGGCCGCGGCAACGGTCCGACATTGATGCTCAACGGACACATGGACACGTACTGCGGCTGGCGTGTCGCGCACCCCGATCATGCGTATCCGCGCTGCCTATTGCTTGGGCGCGACCGATTACCAAGTATTCCGCAAAGTGATCCTGCCTTCGGCTGTGCCATACATCTTGACGGGTATGCGCGTAGCGCTCGGGTTCTCCTTCATGGGGATCGTCGCTGCAGAGCTAATCGGGGCGCGCGAAGGCTTGGGCTTTCTGATCATGAATTCGCAGCTTCTTCTGCAGACTGATCAACTCTTCGTTGGACTACTGACGCTCGGCGTCCTTGGACTTGTCGTCGATCGTGTTTTTCGCGCAATCATCGCCCGCAGCATGCGGCGATACATGCGATCAGATGAGCTGATTTGAGGGTAGTAGTAATGATACG
>VAZM01000360.1 GCA_005883135.1 Alphaproteobacteria bacterium | reverse complement strand
CACTTCTGACGGGGTTCCTCGGCAGCGGTAAAACGACCGTGCTCTCCCGTTTTTTGCGCCATCCGGGAATGGCCAATACCGCAGTGATCATGAACGAGTTCGGCGAGGTAGGTCTCGATCATGAGCTTTTGCAGGCACCAGAAGACGAGGTCATTCTCCTCAATAATGGCTGCCTGTGCTGCGCAGTTCTCGGGGACCTGATAACGACGTTACAGAAGTTGAACCTCAGGCGAACGACCGGAGAGATTCCGCCGTTTGAACGAATTGTGATTG
>VAZM01000359.1:442-7066 GCA_005883135.1 Alphaproteobacteria bacterium | reverse complement strand
CGTTCGGCGCGCTGAATGAGCCAAGGGTGCGGTGAGTTTGCCGGTGAGGCCCAGAGTTCAAAGCTGCGCGCGCGGAAATTGGCAGATGCGGCTTATCGGCCGGCGCGCTTTGCAACAACGCGAGCAATGGTTCCCCGCGCGCTGGAAGACGACGCGCCGGCCCTAACCACCCAATCTGTATAGGAGGTCGGAGGCTTGTGTGAATCCGGTGATACCGACGATGATCAAGTAGATCGCCACGATGTAGTTCAACAGCCGCGGCACCAGCAGGATAAGGATGCCGGCGATGAGGGCAACAAGCGGCGTGATTTGGGCGGTCATAGGAGTCTCCTGCGGGTGCATTCATGCAGCATGCGCCGACAAATAACGCGAAAGCTTCTCAATCCGAAGTTCGGTTATCTCTCGGCCACTTGGCGTACGCGATAATCCAAAGCCCAACGATGTTGATGATAGGAACAAAACTCAACAGTATCCACCATCTGCTGAACCCGATCCGGCGCAGTAACTGACCCAGCGGAATCATAATCGCAAAAACATAAAATAAGAGCACAATGTGTTCCATCGTTTCGCTTCGCATGCCGACCTCCCTGATTTGGCCCGGCGGTGGCGTCACTCCATCTTGATGTTGGCTGCCTAGTTACCTGCGTTCCTGCGGCTTGCCCGACCTGTTGCGAAATTTCGCTTCCGTTACAACAATTGAGAGAACGCAGCGCATTTTCGCACGAGCCAGGTCTATCGCTGGTCAGCTGGCACCGAGTCCAGCTATCAACTATAGTTCCGATCTGAAATCGTGGCCGCACGCGTGGTCCGTGCTAGTGCGGGGACGTCTCGACCGGTGCAATGGCTTTAGACACGTTCATTAGCTACTCGAGCAAGGATAAAACAGCGGCAGATGCCGCGAGTGCCGTGCTGGAGCGGGCTGGCGTCCGGTGCTGGATTGCGCCGCGCGACATCAGGCCGGGCCAAGAATATGGACACGCCATCATCGAAGCGATCGATCAATGTCGCGTGATGGTGCTGATCTTCTCGGCCAATGCCAACGACTCACGGCAGATCCATCGCGAGATCGAGCGAGCTGTAAGCAAAGGCGTTCCGATTATCCCTCTGCGGATCGAAGAGGTCGTCCCGACAAGGTCTATGGAATATTTCCTTGGCGCCATCCATTGGCTCGATGCGCTGACACCGCCGCTTGAAAAGCATCTGCAGCAACTTGCCGAGGCTGTCAAAGCATTGTTGCAGATCGACATCTCACGCCCAGGGGCGCCGCTGCGTGACAATAGCAGCCAAGTCAGCAGCCAAGCCTCATTCAAGCTTCGACCCGCGGAAGTTGCCATGCAGGCGGGTGGAAGCGCTGCCTGGCTGACCGCGGCAGGGCGGCTGCGCCTTCTGGTCATAGGAATCGCCGCGGTTTTTATCGCCCTCCTGATCGGAGGCGTTTGGCATTATCTCTTGCGTGAACCTGCTGCCGTGACGACGTCAGCCCAGGCACTTGCCGCATCGCTTTCGCGAACGGTCCAGTCCGGCGTCAAGACAGAGGTTGCAGAACACGTCGGGTTTGACAGATCCTGCGTGCCGCAGCACGTCGTGGTGAAAATTACCAGACCACCGGCAAACGGAACTGCGACCACGACAGAAGAAAACAAAGCCTTGCCGGCAAACACTGAGCTCGGCGGCGTCCAGCCATGCGCTGGAAAGTCTGCGCCAACGGCCGTCCTCTATTATCAGTCCAAACCGGATTTTAGGGGCACCGATCAATTCAGGTATCAGCGCACGAACCAGGAAAATCCAAATGATCGGCTGAACGGCGAAATTCTCATCACCGTCACGGTCAAATAAAAGGTGGGGAGATTGATATTGCCCACCCTTCGCCCCAGACGACGCCGAAATCGCGATGCGGCTTCACGCTCGCCGCTTTGATTCGCGCCGCTCGCGCCCGCGTTACTTTAAGACCAGGTCGACCTGCAGGATCTCGTTGGAGGCGACGGCGGAGTGGTCGATGCCGTTGCCGGCCGGAGATCGGGGGCGCCGGCGGCGTGGACCGGTGGCGTGATCCCTGCCCTGAGGCCCTCGCGAGGTGAGAAGCGCCCAACCCAATTCGCAACAACCGATTAATTTGATGCTCAAGGCATACATAGGCGGCGACCCGGCCCTTGGCGGATTTGGCGTCACTCCACCCTGATGTTGGCCGCATCGATCACCTTGGCCCATTTTTCGGTTTCTTCAACGATGAGCTTTCCGAAATCGGCAGGCGAGCCCGGGATTACGATGCCGCCCAAATCGACGAACCGCGCCTCCATCTTGGGATTGGCAAGGGCCGCGTTGCTCTCCTTGTTGATTGTGGCGATGACCTCGGCAGGCGTGCCTTTTGGCGCGCCTATGCCGTATAGCGCGCTCACCTCATAGCCTGGGACAAACTCGCCTATAGTTGGAAGGTCCGGCAGCGTCTCCGAGCGGCGCGCTCCTGTTACCGCCAGCCCGCGCAGCCTGCCGGACTTTACATACTCGACCACTGAGGGAGAGGTGGGGAACATCAGCTCCACTTGCCCTCCGAGCAGGTCTGTCAGCGCAGGGCCATTGCCGCGATAAGGTGCGTGGACCAGTTTGATGCCAACCATCATCTTGAGCAGCTCACCGGCGAGATGGCCTGAGCTTCCGTTCCCGGCGGATGCCATGGTGATCTTGCCCGCATTCGCCTTGGCATAGGCGATGAACTCGGGCAGCGTCCTGGCGGGCACCGACGGATGGATGGCCATGAGATCCGGCACGCGCATAAGGCCGGCAACAGGTGCGATGTCGCGGATGAAGTTGAAGTGGAGCTTTTTGTAGAGGCTCGCATTGACCACATTTGCGAAGGTAACCAGAAGAAGCGTGTAGCCGTCTGGTGCTGCTCGCACGACGGACTCGGTTCCGATATTGCCGCCGGCCCCCGGCCGGTTCTCAATTACGAATGATTGGCCGAGGCGCTCCGACAGCCATTGTCCTATCAGACGTGCAACGACATCGGACCCGCCGGCAGCGGCGAACCCTGTAAGCAGGTGTACTGGCCTGTTCGGATACGCATGCGTCCACCCGGTGCGTGAGATGGTCGGGAGCGCGGCAGTGCCAGCGGCGGCATACAAAAACCGGCGGCGGGGAAGGTTCATCGGCCTCCTACTTCCTTGCACGCGGGTAAATGGGCGCGCGAGCGCGAGACGCGAGCGTGGATAGACCGCACAAATGATGGTCTGAGTGGGATGCCCGCCGATGGCATCAGCATGCCGCCAATAAAGGGACTTCGGCATGTCCCGCTGGGCTGGCTCGAAGGTCAGCCTATATCAATCATGCCGTTGGGCGGAAGTCGGCGTGACCGGTTATGGCACTGCCGGCGGATGGCATGAAAGTCCCTCGCCAGTTCGATCGGTTCGAGCGTCGAATGGTTAAATCACCTGCTTTCCTGTGGCTTGCGCCCTGAGCCCACTTTGAATGCGATCGGCAGGTCCAGCCCGTTGGCAGATTGATATACGCTCGCACGGCGCTCGAACGCGGCGCGGATTCGTTTCTGCGTGGCCTCGTCTTGATGCCTGATCGCAGCACCGGTCAGAACGCAGCTGCCCAGGCCGCCGCGCCAAAGCGTCTCCACATCGGGGACGCAGTAGCTCGTTGCGTGCTCCGCGACGGCAACGTCGACGAGCCCTGCCCCACGCAGCAGCCGCAGAAACTCCTCCGTATCGGAGAAGCGGTACGAGTTGTGAGCTTGCGGCAAGTCGGGCGGCAGCGTAACGGCGAACTCCGCAATCGTTTCGCGGAAGAGGCCTTGGATTCGTTGCCGGGCCGGGTCGTCCCACCAGGCCAGAGCCATGCGTCCGCCGGGCTTGATGGTGCGCGCACACTCCGCGACCGCGGCTTCGGGCCGCGGAAAATGTCCGAGCCCGAAGCCACAGACGACCGCGTCAAAGGTCCGATCTGCAAACGGGAGATGTTCGACTTCGGCTTCGCGAAAATCGATGCCCGGGTGCAGCCGCCGCGCCAATTCGACCATCCTCGGCGATAAATCGACGCCGACGGCTTGCGCGCCGCGACGTGCAGCCGCGGCTGCGAGCTTACCGGGTCCGGCTGCCACATCGAGGAGATGCGTCCCGGGACGCAGGCCCACCGCGTCGAGGAGCGGCGCAATGGCTATAGCCGTGACCGGCGCGAAAAACTCCTGGTAGGTCGCTGCTAAAGCATCATGGCCCTGGCGTTCGAACGCGCGCAGTTGCTCTGCCTCGCTGGTCGACAGTTTTCTTGCGGGCATGATCGTCTCTCCGCTCTACGCTGCAAGCTTAGCGCGACGCTTTTGGATTGTCCGCCTTGGACGATAGGCAGCCGCTATGGCTATCTTTAAGCTGCGTGCAATTCAGACACGGATGGGCTATCACCCAGGGCGATAACGTCGCACATCGGACATATCATTCGCTGCGGCATATGCTATCTTTCCCGTGCGGCGCGTGTGGAGGTTGGACGTGCCAATCCAGGCAATTCTCGAAAGTGAATCCGCCGCCGTATTCGAACCGGACGACATCGCTGCGCTCACAGCAGCATTCCAGGCCGCGCTGAGCAAGCTCGGGCTTGGGCTCGTCGAGCACACCGATCCCCTGAGAACGGCAGTCGCCAAGGCGATCGTCGAACTCGCCAAGGATGGCGAGCGCGATCCCGAGAAGCTGTGCGCGGCCGCGCTAAGAATTCTGGGCAGATAGGCCGGCGCGAGCGCCGTCACTTCTTCTTGTCTTCGCCGGGGTGCATTTGCTGTTGCTGTTGCATCGGGGCCGCTTGGCCCCCGGCCCGCGAGAATAGGGGCATGCTGGCACTACCGGCGCGTTCGTCGGCTAATCGCTGCCAGACTTGCGCCATTTGCACGAGCACCGTCCGCCGGTCTCCCTCTGGGAACGTGTAAGCCACTTCCAGACATTCTTCGGCGAGCCGGCGATAACGCTGAGCGGGGGACTCGTTCTCTACCATCACTAAATCCATACCGCCCAACAAAACGATGCAATACGCCCCCTTGTTGCGGATGTCTAGAACGAGCCCTCGACTTCAAATGTGAAGCAGTTCACGCCGCGCGGTTGCGCGACGCATTGTCTCACGTCGTTATAGGTACACGGGGCCCGCCTAGTCTTCGAGATGGGGCACGTGCGACCAGGACGCAGCAATACCGGCTAGGAGCAGCTTTCTGATCAGAAGTACACCCAACACCGATTAAGTGGAACACCGGCGGTCCACGACCATGCCCATGTCGGAGTTAGGTCACAACCAGCAGCCACGAGCAGCCAATCTCCTTCCCGCCCTAGCGGAACGAGCGGCACGCCGTTCACCAGTGACATTAACGGTGGACCATTGGGGGTTACGCGGACATTGAGCCCATCGGCTTGGACATTCACCATGCCCATGGAACAGCGCGGTGGATCGGCGCACTGCGTATATGGAGCATAGACCCAACCCAATGGAGGTGGGCCTGGGGGAAGAGGCGGAGTTACCGTTACCCGACTCGGCGAAGACTCTCGCCAAGGCCTCTCCAAAGCATCACTCTCCAAGGCATCATTTGGGTCGCAGCGTTCGTTATTGGGGCCGCAATACTGTCCCAAATCATCCTTTTCTGCGGCGTGGGCTGCTCCTGTTGCCAGGAGTAGTATAGCGACACCGGCTAGGGGGATCTTGCGCATCAGCGGAACCTGAAACGTCTCTGCCATGCGCTCCGTCGAGAGGGCGCGCAAGCGAGCGTTGTGAACTACAACGTGCAAAGTTGGACATGGTTCAAATCTGGCATCACCGCCCGGGCGGGCGAATTCGATGAATTCGGCGACATAAATGGCGCAATGCGCTTCGCTTATTGCGCCCTACGTACACATTCGCTGACGCTGCTGACGACACCGCAGCACGCATGAGAGCGGTGCGACTATAGGCTGCCGCTATGGCGATCCTGCTCGCCAGGCGATGAGTCAGGGCCTACAATTGACGCGTGATGTGCGCCTGATCGGAACGGTGTCAGCGGACTGAGGATCGCAGAAATCACATTTATCCTTTGCGAGCGAGACGATCACAGAGGAGCACCTGTCATGCCAGTCTATATGTACGCCTCGCTCGACGATCCTTTTGCCCTTTCGGGCACTCAAGCACTCGGAATCAACGCCACGGGTCAGATCGTCGGGTCTTACTTGAACGCCGGCGGCAACCACGGCTTCCTCTACAGCAGCGGCACCTACACCATCCTCGACGATCCGTTGGCCAACCAAGGCACCGTGGCGAGCGGCGTCAATGCCGCAGGCATGATCGTCGGCTCTTACTCCGTCAACACCTACGGCCACGGTTTCATCTACAATCCCAGCACGCTTACGTACACCACTCTCGACGATCCATTAGGCACCAACGGAACCGCTGCCACCGCCATCAACAACTTGGGCCAAGTCGTTGGGTGGATCCAGGACGCGAATCTTGTCTTTCAAGCCTTCTTGTACAACCCCAACGGCGGCACCTACACCGCGCTAAACTATCCCGGCGCCCGCGGCCGCACCGAGGCATATGGTATCAATGACGCGGGTCAGGTGGTCGGGTGGTACATCGACAGCAGCTTTAACGAACACGGCTTCCTTTACAGCAATGGCAATTACA
>VAZM01000359.1:0-294 GCA_005883135.1 Alphaproteobacteria bacterium | reverse complement strand
AACGATATGGGCCAGATCGTCGGATCGTATACCGATATCGGATTGCACCGGCATGGCTTCCTGCTCACGATCACACCGAACCCGCCCGCGCCCGCGGGCACGACCGCCGACATGATCCTGCGTCACGGCGTCGACGGCCAGTACGAAATCTACGACATCGGCAACAACTCGCTGCTCGCTGCCTACCAATTGGGCCAGGTCGGGACCGATTGGAGCTTTGTCGGCCTCGGCGGATTCTTCGGCAGCGATACCAGCGACATGATCTTGCGCAACTCCTCAACCGGCGGATTCGAG
>VAZM01000623.1 GCA_005883135.1 Alphaproteobacteria bacterium | reverse complement strand
ATCGAATTTAAACCGTCTCCGATGGTTTTGATTGAGGGAAACTATGGCCGTTGCCATTCTATATGAATGCTTACATCCGAAGACCATCGACAGATAGCCGAACGCTGCATCAGATTGGCCAAGACGTGTACCGAGCTGAGAGTGGCAGAACAGTTGCTCACCTTTGCAGCAAACCATTTGGAGAAGGCCGAACTGGCGCTTAGGTCGCCGGCTAGTGTTCTGCTGGAACAACACAGTCAAAGACGCGCCCTGACAGTATCGTAGCGGCTAGCCGTGGGGATCGGGGAGAGTTCCGCTGCGGCAGCAGAGGGCCCCTGGAGAACTCCAGACAGGACTCACCTCCAGGCGCTCTCACAAATTGCTGCCCCACGGTGATGGCAGCGCTTTCTCACAGTCTCGATATCGTCAAGTGTGATAGTTTTCGTCTAGCCGCGGCCATTTGGCCTTTTCCATGCTGGGTGGTTGGTGGTTAGGACTGGCCTCGGCGTCGCCCGCGGAGGCCAGTCCGCTTTCAGAGCCTCCATATCGTTGAATGACTGACGCTGTAGCTACCGATCGCAGGCTAGTGTCGCCAATTCCTGTGCTGATCGTGGTTTGTTGGCCGATGCTGCGCTATTCTTAGCATCAGCCATCGGCATAAGCAGCACGGTGCTGGTGGTCGGGGCTGAAGGCACACCAAAAGAACCTCCCTTGCGTTAGTGCCTCCACTTCCTCAAGCTATCGCCGCCAATTCCTGATCGTCACTGACGAATGGTGGCGCAGCCGTTGTGCGGCACGTATCGCCAGCGTCTCATAGTCTTCGGCAATCTTTAGCATCTTGCACTTTGCGTCAGGATCGGTCAGTTCGTCAGCAAGTGTGCGAGCCTCTTCCGCGCGCCGACGCCAATGCTGTGGATCGCTAACTTTGGACATCTCCACACTCAATGGCGGCCCGAGCTAGCGAGCTGATCGCGATAGAAGCCAAGCACAAAAAGTCGAATGGCTGACGATAGATTGGCATGTTTTCGACCGCCATCGATCGCGCCGACCAACGCCGTAACAGTCACGCCGCGCTCGTCGGCGATCTCCTTAAAGCTGTTCCAGAACTCGTCTTCGAGGCTGATACTCGTTTTGTGGCCTGCAATGATGATCGAGCGCTTCAAAACCGGAGACACGGCTTCAACTCCCCCACGGATGAGCCAGCGCTACTATATTGACCGCATGATCATTTGGACAAGAAAAACCCCTGGACTTGGTGCCACCGGCGAATACCGAAGTGTCGCCGTGGCGGTATGGGCCTCCGGGTTTCAAAGTTCGAGAAGCTATGCGGCGCTTGCTCTTATCGGTAGAACAGATGAGCGATGACGGTGACGCGGTTGGAGACGGATCGATGCTCAATCTGTGGCATGCTTATGTTCGGGCCGCACAAGTCGGATGGGATGCCAATGTCGTTGTCACTATGCGCTTGATGCGGCTGGCCCTCGGTGGGGTTTGGGGACAAAGCGGTTTGACCCAACTGCGACATTGCGCAACAGGACTCCGACGCAACGCAGCACGGCTCGCGTCCATCGAGGTCACTGAATTATGCGCAACGTTGTTCAAACCCTGTGCGCGCGGCTGTGATATCTTCCCGGATGTGGATCAATTCGCGCGGACGTCGCCATGCTGCGGCGTGGCAGACACCCGGGAGGATTCCAATGCCGCATCGTCCAAACGGCCGCATCATTATGTTCGTGTTCTGCTTGCTCGGCCTGATCGTCGCGGCGCGATCCGCGAGCGCGGAAGTCACCCGAACCGAGTTCACGTCGAAGCAACCGTACGGCACGTTTCGTGTGGGCGACTATGTGATTTGGCAAGGCAGGATCCACGGCGACCTGTCGCCGCAGGACGCCATTCCGGGGATCGACAAAGCCGCGCGCAATGATCGCGGACGTGTTGCCTACTCGGCGAGTATCATTCTCATCATGCCGGCGGCGGATCGCTCGGGTAACGGCGCATTGCTCGTGGACGTGCCCAACCGCGGCCGCGTTTATGCGGAGGCGCTCTACAACTCGCCGCGCGAAGCGCCGTTTGTGTCCGGCACGCTGGAGCAAGGCACCGGTTTTCTCCAGGATCACGGCTTCACCGTCGCCGAGGTGTACTGGGAGCTGGGACAGGGCGCAGATCTGCCTTCGTTCGTCGATACCGACGGCAAGACACGGTACGTCGAGGGAGCAGGCTTCGCGATCGTGCGCGATGCCGCGGACTTCCTCGCGCACGCCGCCGCCGACACCGCAGGAACGTCCAACCCACTCAAGGGAGCGATCAACCGCACGCTCGCGAGCGGAAAGTCCCAGGACGGACGATTCTTGAAGTCTTTTCTCCTGAACGGCTTCAACATGGCGGGCAATCGGCGCGCATTCGATGGAATGCACGTTTTTGTTTCGGCTGCTGGCCTTCTCCCGATTCTGCAGACGGGGACCGGACCGGAATCGAGCGCCAACGGCATTCCCACCTTCGCCAATCCGGAATTTCCCGGCATCAACGATGGGCCGCTCACGATCGGCGAGATCATTGCCAAGGTAGAGGCGCGGGGCGAGGTCCCGCCGAAGATGCTGCTGATCAACTCGACCACGGACTACTATTCGCTGCGCGCCTCGCTGGGTCGCACGGGCGCATCCGGGACCGCAGATCAGCCATTCCCTGCCAATGTGCGGATGTACGACATCGCCGGCGGATCGCATGTGGTTCTTCCCCAGGCGCCAACGTGCACGTTGCCGCCCGGGCGCCTCGATTGGGCCCCCGTATCGCGCGCCACCTTGCTGCGCCTCGACGCCTGGGTAAGCCTGAACGCCGAGCCGCCCCCCAGCGTACTGATGCCGCTCGAGCCAGCAAGCGGCGAGCCGCCCGCGCTGCGCGCGCCGGCCAAGCTTTCCGGGGCCGTGATTCAGGTGCCGAAGCGTGATGGAGACGGAAACGCAACCGGTGGGATTAGGCTGCCGGATATTGCTGTGCCGACTGGCACGAACAGCGGCCAGAATCAGCCGCAGACTAGGGACTGCATGCTTGTTGGCTCCTTCTCCCCATTCGCTACGACGAAAGCGCAACGGGAAAGCACGGACGATGCCCGCCCCTCGATCGAGGAGCGCTATCGCAACCGTGACGATTACGTGAACCGGGTCCGGGTCGCCGCGCAGGACCTCGTGGCGCGCGGATTCCTGCTGTCGGACGATGCGGCGGTCATCATCCAGTCCGCCGCGTCGAGCAAGCTGTTCGGGCCTACCCCCGCGAATTCCGCGTCGCGTTGACGGCCCCGACCAACCCGACGTCAGACGACCGCTGTTTCAGCCTCAATGGCAGCATAGCACGATGTGACCGTGGCGAGCGAACCGGGAAAAGGTTCAGTGTTTACGTGCGCTCGCCGGCAAACGCGAACGGATAAAACGCCAAACTCTGCCCCGCTGACGAGGTGATTGAATGAATGTAAGGGAGGTTCGGAATGAAACTTCCCCGCCGAAATTTTCTGCATCTCGCAGCGGGCGCCGCCGCGCTGCCAGCCGGGTCGCGCCTCGTTTGGGCGCAAGCCTATCCGGCCAAGCCGGTGCGTATTGTCGTCACGTTTCCTGCCGGCAGTACGAGTGACATCCTCGCGCGCCCAATGGCCAAATGGTTGCACCAGCGGCTCGGCCACCCATTCGTTATCGACAACCGTCGGATTGGTAGTCTACGACATCAGCA
>VAZM01000115.1 GCA_005883135.1 Alphaproteobacteria bacterium | reverse complement strand
AGCTTTGGTGCTGCCTTCTGTTCGTGTTGAAGGGCCGCCTCCTCGTCATTCGACTGACTTTGCCGTCGGGCGGAGGAAGCCACCCCTTTGATGTCGAGAAGGCCCGAGACGTGGATGAGGACGCGTGCTTGCGCGTCCCCACCCAGAGACTTCAACGCCTCGTAAACTTTACGAGTCGCGTCCAATTCGGCCACGGCGGAATCTGTGTGGGTCATGTCTTGAACCTTAATGTCTCAACCACAAGTATTGCGTTGAGACATGATGTATGCCTTTCTCCATGAAGTTCAGGATCTCTCACACATTAACTTAATGGATTTTCCCCAAGCCCGGTTGACGTGCTTAAGAGAAGGGGGCGCGGGTCCGCATCGGATCGGATGGCTTCGATCCGCCGCGTCTTGCTCGGGCAACCGCTGCCTCCGATCAATCAATATTGAAGCGGCCTGGGCTTAAGAGCATGCCTAGCTTTTCGGTGTTAGGCATGCATGCCTTCCCCGTGAAGCGGAAACGCCCGGCAGCTCTGACCTGCCGGGCGTCCCTTTATAGGATTACCGCGACTGCGAACGACAAGCGTCCGAGTGCGGCGCTGAAGATGACCGTCATTGGGTCCCCCCTTTCTTGTTGGGTCGGGTTAGCTGAAAAGCTCAGCGGCCCGGCCTGGTTAGCGATAGATGCTGAAACCGGTGCTCAAATCGATGCTGAAATTTCGGCGCAGGCCATCATGTCGGCCTGTTACCTCCCCACCTGCGGTCCGGTCGCAGTGGCAGTCGGCCGTGTCGCCGCCTCGGCGATGGCGAGCGCGAGGCCCTTGGCGAGGCAGGCGTAGCTCCAGTCGTTCATGTGCAGCCCGTCGGCGGAGACGAAGGTCGCGAACGGCAGGTGCTCGTCCTCGTACCAGTGGCGCATCAGCTCGAAGCGGTGGAAGTGGCCGACGCTCTCGGATTTCGCCGCGGTGGCGATGAGCGCGAGCATGTCGTCCACGTGGGGCTTGACGAGGACGCGCGGCGCGTATTGCGGGTCGATCAGGATCACCTCGGCGCCGGCGGCCTTAATGCGTGCGAGCCCCTCGCGCAAGAGCACGGCGTGCGCCGGCACCGAGCGGTCGCGCAACAGCGAATTGGTGCCGAGCTGCCACAGCACCAGGTTGGGCTTCTCGGCGATGACGTGGCTGTCGAGCCGCGCGAGCATGCCGCCGAGCTCGTCGCCGTTGACGCCGCGGTTGAGCACGGTGATCTCGGTGCCGGGGAAGCGGCGGGTCAGCTCTTCGGCGAGGCGGCTCGGATAGGAGGCGGACGACGTGCTGGCGCCGGCGCCGAAGGTCGACGACGAGCCGATCGCCACGATCCTGATCGGCTTGCCGGCGGCGAGGCGCCGCGCGATCCGCGGCAGCGGATGGTCGAAGCGCACCTGCTCGATGGTCACCGCGCAGGCGGCGGGCGCGGCCGCGTCCGGGGATGCCGGCGGGGCGATCGCCGCCACCGGCCGGGGTGGCTGCGCGCGCGCCGGAAGGGCCGAAATCAAAGCCGCTGCCGCAGCGGCCCCAAGGAGGGTGCTGCAACGCACAAAGAGCTGAAAATGCATGGTGGTTAAGTGTCGCCCTCTGGAGTTTTTTCGTTTGACGCCTGTTTTACTGGGCTGCCTTGGACTCGGGATGCAGGTGGGCAGCGTCGATGATCATAAAGGCAATTCCCCGGGCGATGCAATCGTGTACGCGCTGGGCGAGCACATTGTCCTTACCTGCGGCATAAAGGTCGAAGGCGCCGGTATCCGACCAGTTGCGCATGACGGCGAGCCGGTCGAACAGCGGAATCTCGTGCTGCTGCGCCACCACCCGCATGTTGTCGGCGTAGGGGCCGAGCGGCACCATGATGTCGGTGCGGGGGCTGTACTGCATGTTCATCAGGATGACGTCGGCGCCGCCCTTGTGCAGCGTCGTGACCCCCTCGTCGAGCGCCGCCCGGAATTCCTCGGGGTCGATCCGGCGGATGGCGTCCAGCGTGCCGGTTTGCCAAATGACCAGGTCGGGCTTCTCGTCGGTCAGCACCTTGTCCATGCCGCGGGCCAGGTCCTCGGCGGTCATGCGGCTGCGCGCGAGGCTCACGACCCGCACGTCGACCGCGGGAAGCTTCTGCCGGAGCACCGCCTCGAGCCGCGCCGGATAGGCGGAGCGCGGGCCGTCCGGCCCGGCGAGGAGCGAGGAGCCGGTGCCGACGACGGCGATGGTGAGCCGCTTGTCCTTCGCCACCGCTTCGGTGACGTGCTTCAAGTCCCAGCCGCCGGACAGCAACGAGGCGGGGATATCGCAGGGCTCGGTGGCGAAGGCGGCGCCCGCGAAGAGATAGAGCGCGGCCGCGAAGGCGGGGATAAGTCTCATTCCGTCATGCCCGGCCATCGCGCGTCGGAAGACGCGCGTAAACGCGCTTATGGGCCGGGCATCCACGGCTTCACATGCCGTCATGGGAGTTTTCATGCCTCGCCTCCCGCGAGGTCCGCGTCCGGCGGCCGCTTCGGGCGCGATCCGGAACTGCGTTCCGCCCGCTTATACCACGTCAGCAGGCCGGCAACCCCGATCATGACGACGATGCCGAGGCCGCTGAGCAGGAATTGCATCCATATCGCGCCGGAGACCTCGATCATGGCGAAGTGCGCGGCAAAGGAGAGAAACACCCCGAGGCAGAAGATCTCGAGCGAGTGCTGCCCGCACACGATCGGCGCCCACAGCAACGGCGATCGCAATCCCGGCCAGTCGCGCGGAATGAACCGCACCGTCACCACCGCCAGCGCGAGGAAATGCGCGAAGCGCAGCACGTCGAGGTTTGTCTTGTCGATCGGGTAGATCAGCTCCTCGAGCCAGTGGGGAACGTAGGGGCCCATGCCGGGCAGATACCAGGTCAGCGCGATGACGAAGGCGAACAGGAGGTACGCAATCGCGATCCCCAAGGTCACCCGCGACTGCAACACCGGGCCGAGCCGGTGCGCGCCTCCCAGCGCGCACCAGGCGCCGAACACGAACAGGAGTTGCCAGGCGAATGGGTTGAAGAACCAAACGCCTTCGGGATAGCTCGGCAGGTTCCAGCCGAAGTGCCAGGTGAGCACGTAAAGCAGCACCGAGGCGCCGAGCGCGAGCCACGCGCGAAACTGCAACAGCCAAAGGATCGGCGGGAACAAGAGGAGCAGCACGATATAGAGCGGCAGGATGTCCATGTTCGCCGGCTTGAACTTGAGCAGCAGCGCCTCGACGATTGTCACGTCGGGCTGCTTGAGAAAATCGAGGATGTTCATCTCCTCGGCGTAGAGCGGGTTCTCGAAGCTCGTGGCGACGTAGGAGATTTCGGCGAGATAGATGGCGAAGAGAAACACGTGGGCGACATAGATCTGCCACACGCGCCGCAGGATATGCGCGCCGGCGATGAAGGGCCCGCGCTCGCGCATCTCCTTGCCGTAGACGAAGGCGGCGGTGTAGCCGGAGACGAAGACGAAGATTTCGGTCGCGTCGCTGAAGCCGTAATTGCGGATGGTGCCCCAGGCGACGAGGTTCGAGGGGATATGGTCGAGGAAGATCAGCCACAGCGCGATGCCGCGAAAGAGATCGAGCCGCAGGTCGCGCCCGGGGGTGACCACGGCGGCTTGCACCGCGGGGGCTTTTTCCGCGGCCTGCACCACGGGCGCTTTTTCCGCGGCCTGCACGCCAGGCGATCTGTCCGGGGCCTGCATTCCAGGCGATCTTTCCGCGCTGATGGACTTCGCTGAGTCTAGACCAGGATTGGATTCGCTCAACCCTATCTGTGTCGGGGGCGGGGCCTGTCCCCTTTGATTGCGCACTTCAGCGCCGCAGACTCGGTCCTACCCTCCCCCTTGGGGGGAGGGTCGCGCGCGAAGCGCGCGGGGTGGGGGTCGTGCAGTGATGCTCGAGTCTCGCCTCAAAGATTGACCCCCACCCCCAACCCCTCCCCAGCCGGCTGCGGGCTTGCCCGCTTCCGGCGGATCTTAAAGTGACCAAACCCCGGCAAGCCGGGGTTTGCTTGGGGAGGGGAGCAGACCGAGTTCGTTGCTCGCGGTGATCTCAAACGCGAACGCGTTCACCCAGGGTTCCACCTACACAACCTGGGAAATTGCGGTTAGACATTCGCGCATGGAAGCAACCAAAACCGCCTACCGCGCCGTGACCCGCGAGATCGAGGTCACGGCCAGCCCCAAGTTCCTGCCCGACCGCTCCTCGCCCGAGAACGGCTATTTCTTCTGGGCCTACACCATCACGCTGACCAATCGCGGCGGCGAGACGGTGCAGCTCAAGACGCGCCACTGGCGCATCACCGACGCGCAAGGGCGGCTGCAAGAGGTGCGCGGGGCGGGGGTGGTGGGGGAAGAGCCGGTGCTCAAGCCGGGGGAGAATTTCGAATATACGAGCGGCGTGCCGCTGCCCACGCCGTCGGGTTTCATGACCGGAACCTACGGCATGGTGACCGCGGCGGGCGAAGAGTTCGACATCGACATTCCCGCCTTCTCGCTCGACACCCCGCAGCGCGAGCGCACGATTAATTAGCCTCGGGATGTGCGGAATAGGAATGGCGGCGCGTCAGTGGTCCGGCGTCATAGAGCCAACTACCTCGAAAAGATGCCTGACGATCGCGTGTCGAGCCGCCATATAGTCCTTGGTCGCGGGCGGCACATCGGACCAGTAGGTGACCTCGGCATGTCCCTTCAAGTGGGCCGGCACCTCGTCAAACGCAAAGATCTTTACCGCAGCGGCCGCCTCTTCCGACGTAAGTCTCAGAGGGATATCAGTGGGGAGAGCGAGTCCGTCGGCCGTCAAGCCGTCACGGATGCTCGCAGGGATGTTGTCGTCTACGGCGATGCCGCGCGAAACGGCGACAAGTGCTAGACCGCGCTCCTTTGCGATTCGATTGAAGTGCGCCGCCGCTATTTGGCTCTTAACAGAACCATGAAGACACACGAAAACGACCGTCGCCGGTTTGTCGGAATTGGGATCGGCGCGGGTCACCGTTCCGGTGAAGGGAATTGCCAGAAGAGCTAACAAACTCAAGATCTGTCGCAGCCGATTGGAAGCTGATAACACGCCAATCGTTTCCATAGACATTGTTCGCCCTCCTGCTCCGCGACTCCAGATGTCGGCGCGACAGAGTCTGATGTCGCGCGACCGCTTCGCGCGCGCGACAGGCGACGCGCCAGATCTTCATGCGCAGATATTCAAGGTTTGCCGGGAGTCTTAGTGTTCTGGCGCCATGAACATCGAAACCATATCACGGGCTTTTCTGCATGCAACATATGTATCATCACACTAGCGTGTTCAGGATCCTCCCGCCGCCGCAAGGGGGAGGGTGCCCCGCCTTCCTCCCGACCCGCCGGGCGGGAGCGCATGACGGATTAGGCGCGCGAAGGTTGTGCAACCATCATGGCGCGGCTTGTCCCGAATTGGTCATGGTGGGTTTATCCCGGCCCCCACGTCTTTGTTGCACCAAAACAAGACGTAGATGCCCGGCACAAGGCCGGGCATGACGGATACTGGGTCATGGCCGGGCTTGACCCGGCCATCCATCTTCTTCGTGAAGACCTCTTGCTAAGAAGATGGACCCGCGGGGCGTAAGCGCGTCTACGCGCGTCTTCGACGCGCTTCTGCCCGCGGGTGACGTCGATCACGCCGGCGCCGCCGGCTCCGCCACGTCGCGCGGGGCGAAGACGTAGGTCGAGTTGCAGAACTCGCAGGTCACCGTGATCTTGCCGTTCTCGACCATGTGGTCGCGGTCGTCCTGGGGAAAGCTGCGCAGCATGCGCTCCACCCGCTCGCGCGAGCACGAGCACTGCGCCTGCAGATCGCGGCTGCGGAAGACGCGCACGCCGCGTTGGTTGAACAGCCGGTAAAGGAGCCGCTCCGCCGAGGTCTCGGGATCGATGAGCTCGAGGTCCTCGACGCTCGCGACCAGCGCGCGGCCTTCGACCCAGGCGTCGTCCTCGACTGCCGCCGGCACCTCGATCCCTTCCGGCACGTCGCCGGGATCGAGGTCGGCGCGGCGCGAGCGCTCGGGCGACTGCGGCAAAAACTGCAGCAGCAGGCCGCCGGCGCGCCAGCGGTGGCGCGCGCCGTTCTCGCCCGCGCGCAGCTCCTCGGCGACGGCAAGCCGCACGCGCGTGGGGATCTGCTCCGAGCGCAGGAAATATTCGTGCGCCGCGTGCTCGAGGCTTTTGCCTTCGAGCGCGACGATGCCCTGGTAGCGGGCGGTGTCCGGCCCCTGGTCGATGGTCATGGCGAGGTGCCCGCGGCCAAGGAGCGCGCCGCCGTCGGCCGCGCCGGCGGCAATGGCGGCCTCGACGCGCGCGGCATCGAAGCGGGCGCAGCCGCGGATCGGCCTTCGAATTTCAGGGTCGAGCCGAGCAGCACGGTGAGCACGATCGCCTCGCCGAGAAGCTTCGCCACCGGCGCGGGATAGCGGTGGCGCGAGAGAATCGTGTCGATCGCCGGGCCGAAGCGCACGACGCGCCCGCGCAGATCGAGCGTCTCGACCTTGAACGGCAGGATCGTGTCGTCGGCGGAGGTCGCCGCCGGCACGCGCGAGGGAATGTGGGGATCAGGCATGATGCCTCGTATATAGTGCCGGGCGGGGAGGAGTTGAATTGCGCCTTTTCAGCGGAATCGGCGCGCGGCTTCGTTGAGGGAACCTGCCGTCACCCGCGGGACGTTTCAATCCGGGCCACGAACTCGGTCCTCGTCCTGAGGAGCGGCGCGAAGCGCCGCGTCTCGAAGGACGGCAACGGCCTCATGCTTCGAGACGCTCGCTGCGCTCGCTCCTCAGCATGAGGCCGACGTGCTTTCGTCATGGCCTTTTGAAACTCAGCGCGAGCGGCGCACTCGGTCTGCTCCCCTCCCCCTTGTGGGGGGCGAGACTCGAGCATCACTGCACGACCCTCACCCGGCTCGCAGCGCAGGCAAGCTTGCCTGCGTGCGCGCCACCCTCCCCACAAGGGGGAGGGTATGACCGAGTGCGCGGCACGAGGATGCCTAAGCACGCGCGCGGCGCCGGATTAGCTCAACCTCACCCGGCGTTGAGGCACCAGGCCAAGATGCCCTTGTGCGCGTGCAGGCGGTTCTCGGCCTCGTCGAACACGATCGACTGCGGCCCGTCGATCACCTCGTCGGTGACCTCCTGGCCGCGGTGCGCCGGCAGGCAATGCATGAACACGGCGCGGGGATTGGCGAGCGCCATCAGCCGCGTATTGACCTGGTAGCGCTTGAGCACGTTGTGGCGGCGCTGGCCGTCCTTGTCGCCCATCGACACCCAGGTGTCGGTCACCACGCAATCGCAGCCTTTCACCGCCACCTCCGGGTCGCTGCCGATGTCGATCGCGGCGCGCGAACCCTTGACCCAATCGCGCAGCCACTTCTTGGGCGCGAGCTCGGGCGGGGTCGCCACCCGCAGGCGGAAATCGAAGCGCTCGGCGGCGTGCATCCAGGAGGCGAGCACGTTGTTGGAGTCGCCGGTCCACGCCACGGTCTTGCCGCGGATCGGGCCGCGGTGCTCCTCGAAGGTCATGACGTCGGCGAGCACCTGGCAGGGATGGGAGCGGCGCGTGAGGCCGTTGATCACGGGCACGGTCGCGTGCCGCGCAAGCTCGGTGAGCATGTCGTGGTCGAGCGTGCGGATCATAATGATATCGACATAGCGCGAGAGCACGCGCGCGGTGTCGGCGATGGTCTCGCCGCGCCCGAGCTGCATCTCCTGGCCGGTGAGCAGCATGGCGTAGCCGCCGAGCTGGCGCATGGCGACGTCGAAGGAGACGCGCGTGCGCGTCGAGGGCTTGTCGAAGATCATGGCGAGGGTGCGCCCCTCGAGCGGGCGCGCGGCGCGCTCGCGCCGCGCCTTCATGGCGCGGCTCGCCTCGATCATCCCGCGCAGGTCCTGCGCGGGGATGTCGATGAGATCGAGAAAGTCGCGGCCCTTCATCCCGCCGCTCCCACCTTTTCCCGCTCGCGCGCCTTGGCGAGGCGGGCGCAGGCGCGATCGAGGCGCCGGACGCCTTCCGCGATTTCCTCCTCGCTGACGATGAGCGGCGGCAGCAAGCGCACGACGTTGTCGCCGGCCGCGACCGTGATCATCTTCTCCGCGCGCAATTCGTCGACCAGCTCGCCGCTCGGTCCGACGGCGCGCAGGCCGACGAGCAGCCCCTCCCCGCGCAGTTCTGCGATGACGGTCGGATAGCGGTCCTTGATCTCGGCGAGCTTCTGCTTGAGCACGATGGAGACCTTGCGCACGCGCTCGAGAAAGCCGTCGGCGAGCACCACGTCGAGCAGCGCGCCGGCGGCCGCCATGGCGAGCGGATTGCCGCCGAAGGTCGAGCCGTGCGTGCCGGTGGTCATGCCCTTCGCCGCTTCGGCGGTGGCTAGGCACGCGCCGAGGGGAAAGCCGCCGGCCAACGCCTTGGCGAGCGCCATGATGTCGGGCGTGACGCCGCAGCGCTGATAGGCGAAGAGCTCGCCGGTGCGGCCGACGCCGGTCTGCACCTCGTCGAAGATAAGCAGCAGGCCGTGCTCGTCGCACAGCCGCCGCAGCGCGCGCAGGAATTCGTTCGGCACAACGCGCACGCCGCCCTCGCCCATGATCGGCTCGATGATGATGGCGGCGGTCTCCGGCCCGAGCACCCGCTTGGTCGCTTCGAGATCGGCGAAGGCGACCTGGTCGAATCCCTCGACCACCGGACCGAAGCCCTCGAGATATTTCTTCTGTCCGCCGGCCGCCAAGGTCGCGAGCGTGCGGCCATGGAAGGCGCCGTCGAAGGTGATCATGCGGTAGCGTTCGCCCCGGCCGCTGGCGGACTGGTATTTGCGCGCCATCTTGATCGCCAATTCCATCGCCTCGGCGCCGGAATTGCCGAAGAACACTAGGTCGGCGAAGCTCGCCGCGCACAGCCGCTCCGCTACCCGCTCGGACTCGGGGATGCGGTAGAGGTTGGAGACGTGCCAGAGCTTGCTGGCCTGCGCGGTGATGGCCTTGATCAGGTGGGGATGGGCGTGGCCGAGCGCGTTCACCGCGACCCCCGAGGTGAAATCGAGGTAGCGCTCGCCGTCGGTCGCAATGAGCCAGGCGCCCTCGCCGCGCTCGAAGGCGAGATCGACGCGCGCGTAGGTCGGCAGCAAATGCGATGTTCGGACGCTGGTCATCGGCGCCCCGGCTCCTCGTCCCGCGGTAAACGAAATGTGCCGCCTCTCCGGGCGGCACGGTAAGACATTGTATTCCTACGCAATTCGGCGGTCAACACGGGTCGCTTCGGCCCGCCTGAAGAATTGGGCGGACTAATTAATGCATGTTCGTGTGAAGTGGGTCAGCGCACGCAGCGAACTCGGTCTGCTCCCCTCCCCCTTGTGGGGAGGGGTTAGGGGTGGGGGTCGAAGTTGCAGGACGTATCTCGCGCCACAACAACGACCCCCACCCGGCTCGCAGCGCAGCCAAGCTTGCGCAGGCTGCGCAAGCTTGCCTGCGTGCTCGCCACCCTCCCCACAAGGGGGAGGGTAAGAGACCGAGTGCGTGGCGCGAGAGTGCTCTCAACCACAAACGACTCATCGCCTCACGCGCCGCGACGGCGCCGCAAACGCGCGCGCCGTACACAGCCCCATGCACAGCCCTTAAAGATAAGTGTGGACGCGTGGGGTGCGCGCGGACAGAACATGTGGACGCAGGGTCGCCGGACTCTTGCGCCCGACTCCCGCCATATTGTAGCGTTTCGATCATCGAATACGACATTTCGTGCGGCGGACAGTCACTAGCGTAAATCGGTAGCGCGGGTATGCGTCGGGCCAACTGATCGTTGCCCGCTCCCGCAGTGGGATTCTGTCTGGACGTCTCCGCCGTCGCGGCTGGCGAGGAGTTAGACATGACCTGGACCGACGAGCGCGTCGAGTTGCTGAAGAAGCTGTGGGCCGATGGGCTCTCAGCGAGCCAGATCGCTGCCGAGCTCGGCGGCGTCACCCGCAACGCGGTGATCGGCAAGGTGCACCGCCTCGGGCTTTCGGGCCGCGCCAAGTCGCCGTCCTCGGCGGCGCCGCGCCCGCGCAAGCCGCGCGCGCCGCACATGCTGCGCGTCGCGCGGCCCTCGATCCGCGGCAACACCGCGCTGATGCAGGCCTACGAGTACGACATCGAGGCGGAGCCGGCGTTCGTCGACAACGTCATCCCGCTCGGCCAGCGCCGCACCCTGCTCGAGCTCACCGAGGAGACCTGCCGCTGGCCGATCGGCGATCCCGGGCAGCCGGACTTCTTCTTCTGCGGCGGGCAGGCCATCACCGGGCTGCCTTACTGCGCCTATCATTCGCGCGTCGCCTATCAGCCGCCGAATGCGCGCCGCGACCGCCGCCCGTTCCGGGGATAGCGATACCTGTCGTGACGGGGCTTGCGTTGCGCGTAGTGCCGGGCGGTTGCGCGCCCTCATGCTGAGGAGCAGCGCAGCGCGACGCGAGCGCAAGTCCTGCCGCAGGTGAGCCCCGCTGCGATGCGTCTCGAAGCATGAGGGCGAGTGCACCGGCTCGTCCTCATCCTTCGAGACGCGCGCACGCAGGTTCGAGCCTGCCGCACCCCTTCGGCATCGCGCTCCTCAGGATGAGGACGACAATCGCGTAAGGTGCGGGGGCGGTGTAGCGGTAGAGAGCGGCAGCGGGACTACGCCGACTTGCCGAAGCGGTCGTCGAGCGCGTAGCCGGCGCCGCGCACGGTGCGGATCGGATCGGTCTCGTGGCCGCGGTTGAGCGCCTTGCGCAAGCGGCCGACGTGCACGTCGACGGTGCGCTCGTCGATGTAGATCTGGCTGCCCCACACGCCGTTGAGCAGCTGTTCGCGCGAGAACACGCGCCCGGGCCGCTCCATCAGGAATTCGAGCAGGCGGTATTCGGTCGGGCCGAGATCGACCGAGCGGCCGGCGCGCGAGACGCGCTTCTTCT
>VAZM01000114.1:6323-10844 GCA_005883135.1 Alphaproteobacteria bacterium | reverse complement strand
GACAAGGACCGGCGGCCAGGCGACGCGCCGCTACCGGATTTCGTGCCGCCTTCGCTCGCCACCTTGCATTCGACCGTGCCGAGCGGCCGCGGCTGGGCGCACGAGATCAAGTTCGACGGCTACCGCATCCAGGCCCGGCTCGACCGCCGCAAGGTGCGTCTGCTCACTCGCAAAGGTCTCGACTGGACCGAAAAATTCCCGAACGTCGCGGCCGCGGTTGCTAAACTCCCCGCGGGCACGGCGCTGATCGACGGCGAGATTGTCGTCGAAGATGAAGACGGAGTTTCCAATTTTTCGGAGCTGCAGGCGGCGCTCAAGCAAGGGGAACGCGAACGCTTCATCTACTACGTCTTCGATCTTCTTCATCTCGATGGCCGCGATTTGACCGGCTTGCCCATGGTCGAGCGCAAAGCCGAACTGCTCCGGCTGCTCGCCGCCACAGAGAGCGGACCGGTCATCTACAGCGAACATTTTCAGGGTGATGGTCAGGCGGTACTTAGCGCCGCCTGTCAATTTAGACTCGAGGGAATCGTCTCGAAACGCCTAGACGCGCCATATCGCAGCGGGCGCTCCGAGAGCTTCATCAAGATCAAATGCTCCAACGCCCAGGAACTCGTGGTCGGCGGGTATTCGCCGTCGACCGCCTTGCCGCGTGCGATCGGAGCGCTGGTGGTCGGCTACTACGACGATGGCCGGCTGATCTATGCAGGTCGGGTCGGCACCGGATACACGCAGACGCTGGCGCGGGACTTGTGGAAGCGGCTGCATCCACTGGAGACGAGTGCACCGCCCTTCGACCAAATTCCCCGCGTCGAGGCCCGGCGCTCCGATGTCCGCTGGGTCGAGCCGAGGACCGTGATCGAAGCGCAATTGCGCGGCTGGACCGCGGATGGGCTGGTGCGCCAGGCGGCCTTCAAGGGGGTGCGTGAGGACAAGTCGCCGCGGGAAGTGGTCCGCGAGAAACCGGCGCCAGTTGGGGCCGAGGAAGGCGCAGCGGCCGGGCCGAAGAGCGCAGCGGAGACGGCAAAGATCATGACAAGGACCGCGAAGACGAAGCCGCGGGCAAGCCCGCGCAAGCCCCCGAGCCGCCGGCAGGCGAGTCCAAGTGACGTCCGCTTCACCCATCCCGACCGAGTCTATTGGGCCGACGTCGGCGTCACCAAGCAAGATCTGGCGGATTACTATCGCTCGGTCTGGGATTGGATGGCGCCGCACATTGTCAGTCGGCCGCTCGCGCTGGTGCGTTGTCCCGAGGGCACGAGCGGCCAGTGCTTTTTCCAAAAACATGCTTCGGCCGGCCTGAGCGAGGGAAACCTCCGCACGGTCATCGATTCCAACCGGCGGCAGGTGATCGCGGTCGAAGACCTCAATGGCGTGCTTTCGCTGGTGCAGGCGGGCGTGCTCGAACTCCACGTGCGCGGATCGACAATCGATCGCTTGGACGTTTGTAATCGCATCGTCTTTGACATCGACCCCGGCGAGGGCGTGACCTGGGCGGGCGTGGTCGCGGCCGCGCGCGACGTGCGCGAGCGGCTCGCCGCGCTGGACCTGGAAAGTTTCGTCAAGCTCTCCGGCGGGAAGGGCCTGCACGTCGTGCTGCCGATCGGCGGCGCCGACTGGCGCGCCACCAAGAACTTCGCGCAGGCGGTGGCGCTCGCGATCACCGCCGATGCTCCCGCTCGATACGTCGCGAAAATCACAAAGTCACTGCGCAGAGGAAAAATCTTCATTGATTACCTGCGGAATTCGTTGGAGCAGACCTCCGTCGCCGCATACTCGACGCGCGCCCGTCCGGGTGCGGCCGTATCGGCGCCGGTGACGTGGGAGGAGCTGGGGCGCACCAAAGGGGGCAACCAATATACGATGCTCAGTCTGGGCAAACGCCTCAGCGGCCTCAAGCAGGACCCCTGGAAGGATATCGGACGCCTGAAGCAGAACTTGCCGGACGCGCGGACACTGCGACGCCGATAATCAGACGGGCAACGGCGCAAGCCTACGATCTTCGTCTGATACTGAGCTATTTTTCCGCCAAGGCCGGAATTCATTGACCGCAAAAATTTTCCGTGCGTGCTTGATGCTCGCCTTTGCGGGGATGACGCGAGGCGAGGGATAGATGCTAGCTTAGCTGACGTCGAGCGGCTCGGTTCCTGTCGGCTTGCCGGCGGCATCGAGCGTGATCTTCTCCACCCGCGCCTCGGCTTGGCGCAATAGCTCCTCGCAGCGGCGCTTGAGCGCCTCGCCGCGCTCGTAGATGGCGACCGACTCCTCGAGCGGCACCTTGCCCTCCTCGAGCCGCTTGACGATCGACTCGAGTTCCTCGATCGCCCGCTCGAAGGGTAGGCGCTTGACGTCGGAATGGGTCTCCTCGGGCATGCTCGGTTCCGGTGAGTCGCACCCTATATAATGTAGTCCAGCAAGAGGGGCCACTCTCCCCCCGACCTCGTGACGAGGAATGGCAACTGCCAAATTTCTGAAGCGGGGGCGGATGCCGGGGGCTGTGCCGCTATTAAACCTGCATCAGGGCGGCGACATGGGCGGCGACCGAGTTGGCTAAGCCTTGGAGGTCGTAGCCGCCTTCGAGCACCGACACCAAGCGCCCTTTCGCGCTGGCGTAGGCAACCTCCATGAGTTTTCGCGTCGCCCAATCGAAATCGCTTTCGACCAAATTGAGGTTGGCGAGCGGGTCGCGGATGTGGGCGTCGAAGCCGGCCGAGATCACGACCAGCTCCGGCCGGAAATCGCGCAGCCGTGGCAGAATCACCGTTTCGAAGGCGGCACGAAACGCCTCACCGCCGTCACCCGGCCGCAGCGGTGCGTTGACGATGGTGTCGTGCTCGCCGCGCTCGCTCGTCGCGCCGGTCCCGGGGTAGAGCGGCATCTGATGAGTCGAGCCGTACATGACGGTGCGGTCGGACCAGAAGAGCTCCTGCGAGCCATTGCCGTGGTGCACGTCGAAATCGACGATCGCCGCGCGCTCGATGCCGTATTTCGTTTGCGCATAGCGAGCGGCAACGGCGGCATTGTTGAAGAGGCAAAATCCCATCGGACGCATCGTCTCGGCATGGTGGCCGGGCGGACGTGTAGCGACGAAGGCGTTCGCCGCCTTACCGGCCATGATCTGGTCGACCGCGTGCACGGCACCGCCGGCCGCGCGCAAGGCAGCCTCGAAGCTTCCCGGCGATAGCGTGGTATCGGCGTCGAGCCCGAGCAGACCCTCCTGCGGTGTGGCATCGCGGATGGCGGTGACGTAGTTCATGGGATGGCAGAGCGCGATGGTCTCGAGCGAAGCCGCCGGCGCCTCGACCCGCGCAAGCGGTCGAAAGCGCTCGTGGGAAAGCGCCCGGTCAATCGCGCGCAGCCGATCGGGGCGCTCCGGATGGCCGGCCGGCGTGAGGTGGTCGAGGCAAGCGGGGTGGGTGATCAGAAGCGTGGACATCGGGCGATCCGGCAGGCCGCGGGCGATCGGTTATAGCAGAGGGGTTCGCCAGCGGCCTATCTCGTCGGCCGCAGGTCCCAGGGGCCGCTACTCATTCCCATCTTTGCCCGGTGACGCTGACGCCGGGCGGTGGCGGGGGCTCATCCGGCACGAAGAACGTCGGCGCGAGCGGCTGGGTCGCGTCTACGCGATATTTCTCGAAATCGGTGACGCCCTCGGCCGCGAGGAAGCTATCGTCGATGAGAAAATTGCCGGTGAAGCTGCGTGAGGGCTTCTGGAATACGACGTAGGCCGCGTCGGCGACGATTTCGGGCGTGCGCGACATGCGCATGACCCGCTCGCCGCCGAGCAGGTTCTTGATGGCCGCGGTGGCGATGGTGGTGCGGGGCCAGAGCGCATTCACCGCGATGCCCTTGTGGCGCAGTTCGCCGGCAAGGCCCAGCACCACCAGACTCATGCCGTACTTGGCGATCGAATAGGCGGTGGTGCCGGAGAACCATTTTTCCCGCAGGTCGAGCGGCGGCGAATTCATCAGGATATGCGGATTATCCGCTCTTGCGAGATGCGGGATGGCGAATTTCGACACCATGAAAGTGCCGCGCGTGTTGATCTGATGCATCAGATCGAAGCGGCGCATGTCGGTATCCACAACCGGCGTCCGCTGGATTGCGCTTGCGTTGTTGACGAGGATGTCGAGGCCGCCGAAGGTCGCGACGGCCTGCTCGATCGCGCTTTTCACCTGCGCCTCGTCGCGCACGTCGACGACAAGCGGCAGGGCGTTGCCGCCGGCCTTCGAGATCTCCTCTGCGGCGGTGAAGATCGTGCCCAGCAGCTTCGGATGCGGCTTGTCGGTTTTGGCTGCGACGACGATGTTGGCGCCGTCGCGGGCCGCGCGCAGCGCGATCGCCAGCCCGATGCCGCGCGATGCGCCGGTGATGAATAACGTGCGGCCCCTCAGGCTCATGCTGCGCCAGCGTCAGTCAGTCGCGTTGTCGCGCGCGGATCAATTCAGGCCAGCGCCGCGTCCGCGGCGTTGACGCTGTCTGCCGCTTGCACGACGGTGCGCCCGAGGCTCTCGCCTTGCA
>VAZM01000114.1:0-6256 GCA_005883135.1 Alphaproteobacteria bacterium | reverse complement strand
TACCACCCTGCCGCACCGCTGCGAGCGCCTCCTCGGCGAGGAGCGCGCCGCCGGCGGCGAGCGCGAATAGCCGCAGATAAGGGGTCGCGCCGGCAAGCGCCGCGGTGAGGTCGTTGCGCTGACTGCCGAGGAGCCAATTCGTCGCGCGCTCCAACGCCTCCGTCGCATCCTGCAGCCGCACCCCGGTCCAGCCGAACGCGGGGTTGTTGGTGGCGTTGACGGCCTCGACGATCCGCTTGATGTCGCCGATATAGGCCCTCACCGTCGCACCGCCCGCGAGCGGCAGTTTGCGCGTGACCAGGTCGATCGCCTGAATGCCGTTGGTGCCTTCATAAATTTGCGCGATCCGGGCATCGCGATAGTGCTGGGCGGCTCCGGTTTCTTCGATGTAACCCATGCCCCCATGCACCTGCACGCCGAGAGAGGCGACCTCGCTGCCGACGTCGGTCGAAAATGCCTTCGCAACAGGAGTAAGAAGCGAGGCGCGCTCGTGGGCGGCCTTGCGCTCGGCTTCGTCGGGGCAGCGTTCTGCGCGGTCGAGCGCGACGGCAGTCGCGTAGGAGAGGGCGCGCGCGGCGCGCGTGAGCGTGCGCATGGTGAGCAGCATGCGTTTGACATCGGGATGCGCGATGATCGGGCTGGAACCGGTCTCCACGCCGGGTGCGCGGCCTTGCTTGCGCTCGCGCGCATAGGCGAGCGCCTGCTGGGTGGCACGCTCGGCAATTGCCACGCCCTGCAACGCGACCGATAGGCGCGCCTGGTTCATCATGGTGAACATGCAGACCATGCCGCAATTCTCCTCCCCGACGAGAAAGGCGGTGGCGCCGCCGCCGTCGCCGTAGACCATCGTGCAAGTCGGAGAGGCATGAATGCCCAGCTTGTGCTCGATCGAGTGCGCGCGGGCGTCGTTGCGACGACCGAGGGAGCCGTCGGCATTGACCAGGAACTTCGGCACTAAAAAAAGCGAAAGTCCTTTCGTTCCCGGGGGCGCCTCTGGGAGGCGAGCCAGCACCAGATGAATGATGTTATCGGTGAGATCATGCTCGCCATAGGTGATGAAGATTTTCTGCCCGGTGATGCGATAGCTGCCGTCCGGCGCGCGCTCGGCCCTGGTGCGCAAGGCGCCCACGTCGGAGCCGGCCTGCGGCTCGGTGAGCTGCATGGTGCCCATCCATTCGCCGGAAACGAGCTTCGGCAGGTAGACGCGCTTGAGCTCCTCGCTGCCGTGCGCCACCAGCGCATCGATCGCCGCCATGGTGAGAACCGGGCCCAGACCGAAGGCTATAGCCGCGGAGTTCCACATTTCCAGGCAGGCGGCGTTGAGCGCGTGCGGCAGATCCTGGCCGCCCCATTGCGCGGGCGCGGCAACCGCGTTCCAGCCCCCCTGCGTCCAGGCGCGATAGGCCTCCTTCCATCCCGGTGCCGTCGTCACCGCTCCGTCCTTGAACCGGGCGCCTTCGCGGTCGCCGACCGCATTGAGGGGAGCGAGGACATCGGTCGCGAACTTGCCCGCTTGCGTAAGCACCGCTTCGACCACGTCGGCGGAAAGGTCGCCGTAGAGACCATCGGAAAGCGCGCGAGCAAAACCTGCGCCGTTGTTGAGCGCGAAGGAAATATCGGCAACCGGCGCTCGGTAGGTCATCGCCTGTTTCCGGATGGGACGCCCGTGGTGGCGGGAACGCTGAACTCCTGCAACGCCCCGCCGCGCGCTTGCCCGCCGCGCGTGCGGCGGAGAGAAGACAACGCGTCGTGCTAATCTAGCCCTGGCGATGCCTCGGTCAACGGGAGGCGCCGGCGCCACCCTTGCTGCCGTTGATCGGCTAGTTTGCGGCCGCTATGGTCCCGCGCGCGGCGGCCGCGCAAGCCAGCCGCCCTGCTGGGGCGTAGCCAAGTGGTAAGGCAGCGGATTTTGATTCCGCCATTCGGAGGTTCGAGTCCTCCCGCCCCAGCCAGCCAGTCGGGTCTCTAGGAGTCATGTCCTGGTCGCGTGACTTTGCGCGACATTCCCGCGGCTTACGGGGACGGTGGCGGGTCTCCGTGGCACATTTTTCTCGGTTTACGGTGGCGTTCGTCGAATTTCGCGCACCAGTCGAATTTTCAATTTCCGTGTTCTGATCTCAGAGACTTGGTTCGAAGTCGCATGAGACCGAGCGCAGCCTCATTCATTGGAAGCTCCTCCCTTCTGCGTTGACGGGATTATAGACCCATCTCCGCGCGCTGCGCCCTTGCATGGGGTCAAAATCCGTTACGAAGGATGTTCGCTGCAAACACCGCTTTTCGAGCGAAAGTGGAAGTCCATCCCTGATCTTCTATTGCCGGAACCGCATTTTTTCCCAGTATTCGGCTGCCGCTTATGCCCATGGCAAGCAAGCGAGGACCGCCGAATAATGGCAACTTGCGGCGATCAGCACGAAACCGTGCCAGATCGCATTGTGAAAGCGCAGGCCCTGCCAGACATGAAAGAGCGCGCCGACTGAATAAAGAATGCCGCCGATTACGAGAAGCCATAGGCTCGCGTTCGGGAGGGCAGATGCAAGCGAGTCGTAGGCAATGACACCGCTCCAACCCAGCAGCAGGCACAGAACGACGGCCAGGCGATCGAACCGCCCAGGAAGTACGAGCTTCAGAGCGATGCCAATGACGGCGCTCAACCACACGCCGACGCCAAGACCTGTCGAAGCCAGAACACTTTTCATCTGCGCCAGGAACGGTGTGTAGGTTCCGGCGATCAATAAATAAATCGCGGAGTGGTCGAAGCGCCGCAGAATCCACTTGGCGGGAGAGATCGGCCACATGTTGTAGGCGGCCGAGAGCGCGAGCATCGTCACGAGACCGATCACGTAGATCAAGATCGGTGTAACTTCGATCCGTTCCATCTTGACCGCGACTACGACGATCGTGACGGCGCCGATGAGTCCCAGACCCACGCCGATCGCATGCACGGCGCCATCGGCGATGATTTCAGCGCGGTCGTAGTCCCAGCTGATTTGCCCCGGATATCTGCTGGCCGAAGCAAAGACCTCGCGTGAAGGATTCATGGCCTACGGCAGCTCGATAATCTCGTTCACACTCTCTACGCCGTCATACACCGCGACCTGAAGGATCGGATAGTGCTTGTCGCCTGGGAACGGACTAGTTCGCGGAATCGCATTACCGTTGTGGCATCGGTAAGGTTGTGTGTCGGAGGCAAATTTTGCCGCAGCAAATCCTGCGCCACCTTGATGGTATCGACAATTACGCGATCGGAACTCATGAGGCAAAACGTTCCCTGAGCTCGTTCGTCCGAATAGCTTAGTCGTCGAGGCGTTCAACTTCAATATTTATGCAATTACCAATCTCGCACCGATAACTGCGCCCGATTGATGGTGGCGAACCAGTTCGCCGGCTGCAGATCAGCGTTGACGAGCGCTGACATCACCAAAATCGGACGGTTACGACCGAGTCGCCCCTCATTGTTTCGCCAATATGAACGCATAAGCACACAGGACTATCGCGATGCCCGCAAGGACAACAGCCGTTATAAGCTTCGCGATCCGTTTTATTTTTGGTGAGGGCTGCTCTTGGCGTGGCGCCGTCACCAACGGTGGCTCTCGGAGTGGCGCCGATAACGGGAGCTCTTGCGGCGTAGTCCTGGAATTATCTAACCGTTTCTTTGGCGCGCTCGCTGGAGCACGCTTTTTCTTCGGTTTCCGTCCTCGGCTTTTGGGCATTGGGGCAACCAGTGGGTTGGCACGGATCATGTACGTCGCTATCCGCTTCTCGCCAATGCCGCCCAAGCCTCCTGACGGCTATGGTGGCGCCAACCCCCACCGTCCGCGCTTTCGACGTAAATGGGCGGCCGCACCACCAGATCGTGAGTTTTGTTGGGGTTTTCGGACTATGTGCGATTAGCTGCTCCTGATTGCTGGGCTTCGTGGTTCGTTCAGCGGTTTGCCCCTGCGACGCCGCTTACGCTTCGTCGGGGAAACCTTGCGAGAAGCCACGGTCTTACGATCGGCAAAATCTTCCAGCTTTGCGCCAGGTTTCAATCACACTGGGGGGCAGGTCGTTGGCGAACTCGGTAAGCAACCTGGCCGGAGAAGGCCAAGTCTGCAGATAGCCGCTTTGAGCGGCTCCATTTCTAAATCCCCTGGCTCTGTCGGGGGATGTTTACCCGGCGAAGAACACCGGCGGGCGTTTGGTGTTGAACTTGGTCTCCATCTCGTACGCAGCGGCGATCCGAAGCAGCAGGGCCTCCTGGAAGTGGTCGCCCACCACTTGAAGACCGATTGGCAGCCCGTCGGGCGAAAAGCCGCAAGGAACGACAACCGACGGCAAAGCAGTATAGCTGAATGGAATGGTGAATTGCCGCCCTCTTCCGAAGTCCTGGGCGGACGCTTTGAGGAGGGGAGCGGTCGTCGGCAGCGCAGGGGTCAGCAGAGCGTCGACATCTCGGAACGCCTGTTTCACCTCGGCGATGATCGACGGCCTCTCGCGGATGCGCCTTTCGTATTGCTCCTTTGTGACCTTTGAGCCCACATCGATGTTGTTCGTGACGATTGGACCGAAGAGCTCTGCCGCGTTCGTAGTACTGCGATACTGATCGCCGAGTATCTGATTGAATTCGTAGAGTAGGATCTCGCTGAACAGCTTGGAATAGTCCAGACGGCCTTCCAGCGGCTCGATGCGGATCTCTTTAATCTCAGCCCCAAGACGCGCGAGTGCTTGGCTCGCATCCCGTACGTTTTTTGCGACCGGCGCGTCTACATCCTTGAACGTGTAGTTCTGTACGATGCCAAAGCGCAGGCCCTTGATGCCATCTTCGAGCGTTGTCGTATAGCTCGTGCGCGGTTGGGCCCATGCCGAATTCGGGTCCTTGGGATCGAAGCCCGCCATCACGTCCAGTAGCAGCGCGAGATCGTGAATGTTTCGGGCGAGTGGTCCAACGCAGTCGAGGCTGCGCGACCTCGGATAGACGCCGTCGAGGCTGACCAGCCCAAAGGTCGGCCGGATCCCGGTGATGCCCAACCAGGATGCCGGAACGCGAATGGATCCACCCGTATCGGTGCCAGGACCCCCGAGACAAAGCCCAGCGGCAATCGCGGCGCCGGTTCCGCTCGAAGAACCCCCGGGCGAACGGTCCAAGTTCCACGGATTATGCGTGTCGCCGAAGGTCGCATTTGTGCCGGACACGCCAGCGGCAAACTCGTTCATGTTGGTCTTGCCAAGAACGACAACACCAGCATCCAAGAGCTTCCGTACTACTGTCGCGTCGCGATCAGTCGCACGATCCTTGAAAGCCTTCGATCCAACCGTTGTCCGCGTCCCGCGCATCTCGAAGAGGTCTTTGACCACGATCGGCACGCCGTGCAGCGGCCCGCGGTCCTTGCCAGTGCGCATCTCCGCATCCCGCTCAGTCGCCGTCTTGAGCGCCTCCTCCTTGAGAACCGCAATAAAGGCGTTGAGCTGCGGCTCAAGCTTCTCGATACCGGCGAGGTACGCGTTGGTGAGATCGAGTGAGGTCAGACCACCACTGCGGAACCGTTTTCCGGCTTCCGCGATCGTCGTCGGCAGATCAGATGCCCTCGCGATAGCTGGTGGCCCTTCGAGCACGGCACTCACCGCACTAGCCGCAATCCCTGCAAGGACCGTCCGCCGCGTCGGCGAGAGTACACCAGACGAAAGCGTCGGGCCCCGAGGACCATAGTGGGGCATGGGCAGACTCCGCTCGTCGCTGATGATGCGCCAGCACATCACCACGACCAGGGCGAGTCAAGACGAGCGAGCGTCCCCGTCCGTCGCGGGAGGCGGGCCGCGGCTGTCGTCCGCCCCGAAGCACATCACGCAGATCAACCGCTGGACGTGAGCCTCCTCATCGCGGTGACGAGCTCTCGCGTCGCTTTGGAGAAAAACCGCGTCGGCTTGAGGATGACTTCGGGGCCGGCCGGAACGCCGTTCGCGTGCGAATGCCAGTCCTTTCAGTGCCACCTCCATGGCGATGTTTGTGCCGCTGCGGAAGGCGCGCACCGTGTGCGGCTGCCAGCCGGTGCGCAATCGTGTTGCTGGTTTTGCGGACGGAGGATGGCTTTGGATCGGCGGAAATCGCGGCAACGCGCGCCATCTCAGCGAGGCAGATCGATGACCGCCCCCTCAACTAGGCCCGAGCTGCGTATCTCCGCGCCGCAGCTCAAACGCGAATAGTCTCTGTGGCCAGAACTCGGCTGGAACCCCGGAAATCTGCGCGGCCTTTCAAAAGGATAATTTGCGCCGACATTTC
>VAZM01000113.1:6747-8879 GCA_005883135.1 Alphaproteobacteria bacterium | reverse complement strand
GGTGGCGCAGCGCTTCAAGCACGCGAACGACGACTATTCCGCGATCATGATCAAAGCGCTCGCCGATCGGCTGGCGGAAGCCTTTGCCGAGCGCCTGCACCAGCGCGTGCGGCGGGAATTCTGGGGCTACGTCCCCGACGAAGCGCTCACCAATGCCGAGATGGTCGGGGAAAAGTATCGCGGCATCCGCCCGGCGCCGGGCTATCCGGCGCAGCCCGACCACAGCGAAAAGGCGAGCCTGTTCGCGCTGCTCGAGGGCGAGCGGCGGATCGGGGTCAAGCTCACCGAGAGCTTCGCGATGTGGCCGGGCGCTTCCGTCTGCGGCCTCTATTTCAGTCATCCCGACAGCCACTATTTCGGCGTCGGCAAGATCGAGCGCGATCAGGTCGAGGACTACGCCGCCCGCAAGGGTTGGACGTTGGCGGAAGCGGAGAAGTGGCTGGCGCCGGTGCTCAACTACGATCCGATGATTGCGGCGCGCACGGCGGCGGAGTAGCGCGTTGGGCCAGCTCTCATCGCAGCGATGGCGCGCGAACTCGCGTCACGCCTCATGAAATGCAAACACCGGAGAGCCTACGCTCTCCGGTGTCGGAAACGTCGGTGCAAATGCGGTCCGCGTGCGAGTGCTCAAACTCAAAACGCGCCGAGCAGAATGGCGCTGACGAACGCAAAGACTGCGAGCACGGCCAGCACGTCGAGCTTCAAGGCAAGGTCCACGTCGCGTTCTCCGCCTTTTCTGGATGCCCGAATCTAGCAGAGCGCAGACGTCGTTCTAATGACAATTATGCTGCGCTGCCGAATGTGGGCGCGCGAGACTCCCCCTTCGCCCCGCCAAGGTCCTGATATGACGAGGCGAACAACGCGGGCCGGTGATCGCTGATCGCGGAGAATGCCCGCTCTGCAGCTTTCAATATTCGACCTGCGGAGAACGAACCCGGGTGGCCGACCGCGTGGCATATCACCTGACCGGCCATGGCCTTAGGCCGCTGCCGCGCGCAACTGTCTGCTCCGGGTCGCAAGCGCCGCGGCGATGAACGCAGCTGCCGTAAGCCCGCACTCCAAAAGCACGTCAGCCTCGATGGCGCGGGCGAATGCACGCCCATGCGGCGTCAGCGCCGGCTATCGATCAGCGCGGCGATACGATCGTGGCTGGAATCACGACGTTGAGTGTTGAACGGCCGGCAGGCCGACATCGTTGTGCGGTCATCGACGCTGATCGCCAAACTGCTAAGGGCCCGTGTTCACGAACTAGCGAACGATCGTCTTGGCGCAGTTCTTAACCATAGCGCGAGGCGCACCGGCGCCGCCGCACGGCCGCGCCAATCTTTGAAGAAACGTTAACAGAACCATCGCATTCTGCTGCCATGGCGTGGGGAGTGCGTTGGTATCTCGTCGGCTCCATTGTCCTCGGCGTTCTCGGCGTGTTGGCGGGTTGCAGTGGCGGCATGTTTTTTGCCGAACGCGAGCCGTGGCGCCACGACGCCGAGGTGCAATGCCTCAACAGCGGGGCCATCAAGGAGAGCACGGGATCCGCGGACCCGGCGTCTGCGGCGCCGACTTTCCGCTCAAGGTGTCGATGTTGGGCGAGACCGCGCCGCTCGGCTACAGCGACGATCTGCGTCCGCCCGGGGACATTCCGCGTGCCGCTCCGCGCTGGCCGATCAGGCCTGCGGCGCCGGATCCGCCGTATCGATCGCGCGTGTTGCCGGAGTATCAGGTGCGCTCGCCGCCGCCGGCATCGGCCGCCGATCAGCCGATCTCGCTCACGCCCCCGGACGTGACCGATGCGCCGAACCTGCCTTCTGAGCCGTATGACTTTCGCCGGCCCTACGGGGCGGCGCCTGTTGCTCCGCCGCCAAGATATGGCGCGCCGGCGGCGGGCTCTCCTCGCGAGGACTTGTCGCCCGAGCCTTACGAGCGCCGGCCGCTGATCGATGCGCCGGGCGCGCCGCGCAACGGCTCAAGCGGCGTCAGCCGCGCTCCGCTGCGCGACCCCGTGGCCGAGACGCCGCGCACCCCCGCGCGCGAGCCGGTCGTCCCATTGGCGCCGTCGCGCAACGGCGCGGCCGCCTTCACCGCCGTCGCCGTTAGCCCGCCGGCCACGCTCGCATGTCCGCTCGTGTCCGAGCTCG
>VAZM01000113.1:0-6701 GCA_005883135.1 Alphaproteobacteria bacterium | reverse complement strand
GCGGGATGAACGGCAATCCGCGCGCCAGCATTTCCGAGCACGCATTCGGCAACGCGCTCGACATCGCCTCGTTCACGCTCGCCGACGGGCGCAAGATCACGGTGAAGGACGGCTGGCATGGCTTGCCCGAGGAACAGGGTTTTCTGCGCGACGTGCAGGGGGCGGCCTGCGATGAATTCAGCACGGTGCTGGCGCCGGGGTCGAACGCCTACCACTACGATCATATCCATGTTGACTTGATGCGCCGGCGCGATGGTCATCGCGCCTGCAATCCGCACGCCGTGTCGGGCGAGGAGGTCGCTGCGCGCGCCGCGCGCTACGTCGGCAGGCGCGATCCCGGCATCACCGGCTCGCTCGGGCCGCGCCGATCGGCGGCGTCCTTCGAGGAGCGCCGCGCCCGCGCGCTGCCCATGGCCGAGCCGGGCGGCGACGGCGAATTCGACTAGCTCATCCACCTGCCATTCCGTACAACGAGCAGTCGCTAGACCTCACGGAAATCGGCCCTCTGCGACACCGTGCGGCACCTCTTCCAATGCCGCCCTGGGATACCAATATTGTGGGTCGAACCAACTGGGAGGACGTCATGCTTCGTTTTCACGCCCGTCCGCTGCTTGCGCTTTGCGCCGTGCTGGCGGTGTTGGCGTTCGCGACAACCGATGCCGATGCCCGCGCGGGGCGCGGGGGGAGCTTCGGCAGCCGCGGCTCGCAGACGTTCTCCGCGCCGCCGTCGACCACGACGTCGCCGACCGCGCGCCCCATCGAACGCAGCATGACGCAGCCCGGCCAGCCGGGCGGCGCGCTCGCGCAGCGGCCCCCGATGACCTCGCCGGTGGGCGGCTTCTTCAATCGGCCGGGCTTCCTCGGCGGCCTGTTCGCCGGCTTCCTCGGCGCAGGCTTGCTCGGCATGCTGTTCGGTCACGGCTTCCTCGGCGGCCTCGCGGGCGTTGCCTCGATGATCGGCCTGATGCTGCAGATCGGCATCATCGTCATCATCGGTTATCTCGTGTGGATGTGGTGGCAGCGCCGCAGCCAGCCGGCGCTCGCCAGCGGTCCGGCACTGCGCGATTATGCGTCCGGCAATTCGCGCACGCCGATGGGATTTGGCGGCGGCGCGCCTCGGGCGAGCGCGCGCGCCTCCGGCACCGACGAGGTCGGGCTCACGCCGGACGACTTCAATGCCTTCGAGAAAACCCTCGGCGACGTGCAGAGCGCGTATAGCGCCGAAGACCTGGCGCGGTTGCGCCGCCATGTCACGCCGGAACTCCTCTCCTATTTCTCGGAGGAGCTCGCCGCGAACGCCAGCAAGGACGTCGTCAACCGCGTCTCCGACGTCAAGCTGCTGCAGGGCGACCTCGCCGAGGCTTGGCGCGAGGGCGACACCGACTACGCCACCGTCGCGATGCGTTTCTCGCTCAACGACGAGATGCTGGAGCGCGACAGCGGCCGCGTGCTGCAAGGCGGGCCCGACGAGGCGACGGAAATCTGGACCTTCATGCGCGTGCGGGGCGGCCACTGGCTGGCCTCCGCGATCCAGCAGTCGTAACGCAATCACGAGGCTGAAAGACGATGGCCGGGCTTGTCCCGGCCATTTCGTTTGGTCTGCGTTTGACGACTCAGAAATCTCTTGACTCGTGTAATACGAATCTTTCAGGAGCGGGTATTCACCGGAGCTGCGCCAGCCGCCCGGGAAGCACCGCGCAGAGCTTTTCGCTCCGCCTCACTGCGCGGGCAACGCGTCTTTCCGTGGCTCATGCGAACGTGGTGATGCAAACCGCCGGTTGCAGGAACCGAGCGGTCATTGTTGTGCGATTGTTCTTTACAATGAAAATACCTACCGCAGCGTGTGGAAGCGCAAACGGCCTCTCGCCGGCTCGCCCAGAGGCTGATCACCCCTCCGGCTTTCCATATCCGCCCGCGGTCGGCGGCTGGATGATGATTGCCTCATCGGCATCGATCACGGTGGCGTCGGCGCCCTGAAGCTTCTCGATCCGGCCGTCTTTGCGGCGCACGGCATTTTCGCCGATCTGACCGGCCTCGCCGCCGGCGAGGCCGAACGGACGCACGCGGCGATGGCCTGAGAGGATCGTGCAGTCCATCTTTTCGAGGAAGCGAATGGTGCGGCGAACGCCATCCCCGGCATTCCAGCGGCCGCGCCCGCCCGAGCCTTTGCGGATGTGGAAATCCTCGAGCACGACGGGGTAGCGGAACTCGAGCACCTCCGGGTCGGTCAAGCGCGTGTTGGTCATGTGCGTGTGCACGGCGTCGGTGCCGGGAAAACCGGGGCCCGCCGGCGAACCCGAGCATATGGTCTCGTAGTATTGGTATTTGTCGTTGCCGAAATTGAGGTTGTTCATGGACCCCTGCGCCGCGGCAAGCGCGCCGAGCGCACCGAACAGGCAATTGGTCACCGCCTGCGAGGTTTCCACGTTGCCGGCGACGACCGCGGCGGGATAGATCGGCGACAGCATCGATTGCTTCGGAATGATGATGTTGATCGGCCGCAGACAGCCGCCATTCATCGGGATCTCGTCATCGACCATCACGCGAAAGACGTAGAGCACGGCGGCGCGGGCGACCGGCTCGGGCGCGTTGAAATTGGTGTTCTGCTGCGGTGAGGTGCCGGTGAAGTCCACCGTCGCCTCGCGTTTGTCCTTGTCGACGCGGATCTTCACCCTGATCCATGTGCCCTGGTCCATCTCGTATTCGAACGACGCGTCGTGGATGCGGTCGATGACGCGACGAACGCTCTCGGCGGCGTTGTCCTGCACGTGCTGCATGTACGCCTTCACCACCGGCAGCGTGAAATACGCGACCATCTTGTGCAGCTCTTGGACGCCCTTTTCGTTCGCCGCGATCTGCGCCTTGATGTCATTGACGTTCTGCAGCGGGTTGCGGGCGGGATACTTGGCGCCGGTGAGGAGGTCGTAGAGCGCCTGTTCGCGGAAGCGGCCGCGGTCAATGAGCTTGAAGTTATCGATATAGACGCCTTCCTCCTCGATCGTGGTTGCGTTCGGCGACATCGAGCCCGGCGAAATTCCACCGACGTCGGCGTGGTGGCCGCGCGAGGCGACCCAGAACAACAGCTCGCCGTCGGTGGCGTCGAAGACCGGCGTGCACACGGTGATGTCGGGCAGGTGCGTGCCGCCGTTGTAGGGCGCGTTGATGACGTAGACGTCGCCGGGTGCAATCCTGCCCTTGTTCTCGCGGATGACGCTTTCGACCGCGCGGTCCATCGAGCCGAGATGCACCGGCATGTGCGGCGCGTTGGCGACCAGCGTGGCGTCGGCGTCAAATACCGCGCAGGAGAAGTCGAGCCGCTCCTTGATGTTGACCGAATAGGCGGTGTTCTGCAGCGACACGCCCATTTGCTCGGCGATCGACATGAACAGATTGTTGAATATCTCGAGCATCACCGGGTCGGCGGCGGTGCCGATCGCGCTCTGCCGTTTGAGCGGCACGACGCGCTCGAGCAGAAGGTGGTTCTTGGCGGTGATTTCGGCTTGCCAGCCGTCCTCGACGACAACCGTCTGGTGCGGCTCGATGATGATGGCGGGACCGCGCACCGCCTGGCCGGGCGAAAGCTGCTCCCGCGTAAACACCGCGGCCTCCTGCCACTGGCCGCGCGAATAAAATCTAGTCCGGCGTGCGGGCGCGGGAAGGGAAGCGCGTGCCGTCGCGAGCACCGGCTCGGTGAACTTGGCGCCGCCGCCGACTGCCTCGACCGAGACCGCCTCGACCACCAGCTCCTTGCTCTCGTCGATGAAGCCAAACCGCGCCTTGTGCGCGGCCTCGAAGGCGGACTGCATCTTCGCGAGGGACGGGGGAACCGGGACATCGAGTCGAGGCGATGCTGGAGCCGCACGCGCGGGGTTCCCCGGTGCGATGGAGAACGCCGGCACCACCAGTGCAGTGTCCGTGCCGGCGTAACGGATATGCGCGCGCACGAAGACTTCGACCGATGGCGCGGCGACGCCCTGGTCCACCACTTCACGCCGCGCCTCGTCCGCCAGCGGGCCGCCGATGCCCTCGATCGAGGCGAGCGCGGTTTCTCCGAATGGCTCCTCGATCGCGTGCTGGCGCGTGGCGCGGATGTCGGCGAGGCCCATGCCGTAGGCGGAGAGGAGCGACGAGAATGGGTGGATCAATACCTTGGTCATGCCGAGCGCGTCGGCAACGAGACAGGCATGCTGCCCGCCGGCGCCGCCGAAACAATTGAGCGCGTAACGGGTCACGTCGTAACCGCGCTGCACCGAGATTTTCTTGATCGCGTTCGCCATGTTCTCGACCGCGATCTTGATGAAGCCGTCGGCAACCTCCTCCGGCGAGCGGCCGCCGCCGATCTCGTCTGCGAGCTTCACAAAGGCCGCGCGCACGGCATCGGCGTCGAGCGGCAGATTCTGTTGCGCGCCGAAGATTTTCGGAAAGAAGTCGGCGATCAGCTTGCCGACCATCACATTGGCGTCGGTGAGCGCGAGAGGCCCGCCGCGGCGATAGCATTTCGGCCCGGGATTGGCGCCCGCACTATCCGGCCCGACGCGGAAGCGCGCGCCATCGAAGTGCAGGACCGATCCGCCGCCCGCCGCCACGGTATGGATCAGCATCATCGGCGCGCGCATGCGCACGCCCGCGACCTCGGTCTCGAATGCGCGCTCGTATTCGCCGTCGAAGTGCGAGACGTCGGTCGAGGTGCCGCCCATGTCGAAGCCGATGAGGTGGGAGAAGCCGGCTTCGCGGCCGGTCTCCGCCATGCCGACCACTCCGGCCGCCGGCCCCGACAGGATCGCATCCTTGCCTTGGAACAGTTGCGCCGCGGTGAGGCCGCCGGACGACATCATGAACATGAGGCGGGGGACGTTTTCCTCCGCAGGCTCGCCGCCCGCCGCGCTCTGCTCCCTTTCGCGCTTGCGGAGGAGCGATGGGGACTGAGTATTGGCTGTTGCGGCACCGGACGTGCCCAGGTCGCCGGCCACCTGCGCCACGTATCGCCGCAGGATCGGGGAGAGATAGGCATCGACGACCGTGGTGTCGCCGCGGCCAACGAGCTTGATCAGCGGCGACACCTCGTGGCTCACCGACACCTGCGGAAAGCCGATCTCGCGCGCGAGCGCGGCCACGCGCTCCTCGTGCGCGGCGTAGCGGTAGGCGTGCATGAAGACGATCGCAACCGCGTTGATGCCGGCCGCGCGCGCGGCGGAAAGCTCCGCCCGCAGGCCGGCGAGATCCGGTTCCTTTTCCACGGTGCCGTCGGCGCGTACGCGCTCGTCCACCTCGACGACGCGCTCGTAGATGATTTCCGGCTTGACGATGTGGCGGGCAAAGATTTTGGGCCGCGCCTGGTAGCCGATCCTGAGCGCGTCGCGAAAACCCTTGGTGATGAGGAGGAGCGTGCGCTCGCCCTTGCGCTCGAGCAGCGCATTGGTTGCAACCGTCGTACCCATCTTCACCGAGCCGATCAGGCCGGGACGGATCGGCTCGCGCGAATTGAGGCCGATGAGATCGCGGATGCCCTGCACCGCGGCGTCGCCATAGGCCTCCGGATTGTCGGACAGAAGCTTGTGAGCAACGAGCGTGCCGTCGGGGCGGCGTGCGATCACGTCGGTAAAGGTGCCGCCGCGGTCGATCCAAAAATCCCAGCTGTCGTTCGGTTGCATGGTGCGCCTTGTCTGGTGCTGCTTTATACGGGGCTGGGCGGGCGAGGCGAAGCGTCTCGCCGGCTGCGGCCGAAGCTCCCGGCGGGTTGGCCCGTCAGGCGTGCGGATGTCCGCTCAAGGTCCCAATCTCGCTGCAATTTCCGATATGATGCCCTGGGGGCAGACGAGGTCATGTTGCGCTGTTCGGGCGCGGGGCCGTGGGTCATGGCGATGATGAGATTGTCCGCGTTCGCGGCAGCTGTCGCGGTCGCGCTGCTAGCTGCGCCTGCCTGCGCGCAGGTGCGGTGGAGCCTGCCGTCCGCCTATCCGGCCGATAATTTTCACAGCGAGAACCTCGACGCCTTCGCCCAGGAGGTCGCCGAGGGCACCGGGGGCAAGCTCGCGATCAAGACCTATCCCAATGCCTCGTTGTTCCCCGCGACCGCGATCAAGAGCGCGGTGCGGATCGGACAAGCGCAAATGGGCGAGTTCCTGATCTCGGTGCACGACAACGAAGATCCGATGTTCGGCATCGACGTCGTGCCGTTTCTGGCCGCGAGCTACGACGAGGCGCGCAAGCTTTGGGCCGCGTCGAAGCCCGCGATCGAGCGCAAGTTCGCCGCGCAAGGGCTGATGGTGCTGTTCGCCGTGCCGTGGCCGCCGCAGGGCATCTATGCGAAGAAGGAGATCAACACCGTCGCCGACATGCAGGGCCTGTCCTGGCGCGTTTACAACGCGGGGACCGAGCGCATCGCGCAGATCGTCGGCGCCTATCCGGTCACCATCCAAGCCGCTGACCTCCAGCGGGCGCTCGCCACCGGTCTGATCAATGCCTTCATGACTTCGGTCGCCACCGGTTACGACAGCAAGGCATGGGAGACCATGACCTATTTCTATGACACCCAGGCCTGGCTGCCGAAGAACGTCACGCTGGTGAACAAGGCGGCGTTCGATCGACTCGACAAGCCGACCCAAGAGGTCCTGCTCAAGGCCGCGGCGAGCGCCGAAGCGCGCGGCTGGTCGAGGTCGCAGGAGAGGCACCACTGGTACGCCGAGCAGCTTGCCGCGCAT
>VAZM01000112.1 GCA_005883135.1 Alphaproteobacteria bacterium | reverse complement strand
CCTTGGGGTAGGCGTAGAGCTTGCCGCTTTCCTGCATGCTCGGCAGGCATAAGTCCACGATCTTTTGCGCCGGCCGGTCGGGTGTTTCGAGCGTCGCCGGGTCTTCGCCCGGAAACGCCTGTGCGCGCATTCGGGTGCGGATCGGTCCCGGCGTGAAGATGTTCACGCGCACGTTGGTGGTTGCGGTCTCCGCCGCGTAGGTGCGCGCCAGCACCTCGAGCGCCGCTTTGGAGACGGCGTAAGGGCCCCAGTAGGCGAGCGCCAGCGCCGCCACGCCGGAAGAGACGAAGACCACGCGTCCCGCATCGGAGGATCTCAGCAGCCGATCGAGGGCGCGGATCAGCCGCCAGTTGGCGGTGACGTTGACCGCCATGATATCGTCCCACACTTTCGTCTCCACGTGATCGAGCGGCGAAAGCGCTCCGAGAATCCCGGCATTGCCGACGAGCACGTCGAGCCGCCCGAAACGTTCGTGCAAGGCCGGGCCGAGCCGGTCAATGCCGGCGTAGTCCTTGAGGTCGAGCGGCACGAGCGTCGCCGATCCGCCCAACGCCTTGATCGCGTCGTCGAGTTCTTCAAGCCCGCCGACCGTGCGCGCGAGCGCGACGATATGGGCGCCCGCTTTCGCCAGCGCGAGTGCGGTGGCGTAGCCGATGCCGCGCGAGGCGCCGGTGACGAGCGCGATCCGATCGGCAAGGGGAGGCGGCATAGATGCTCTCTCATCATGTCCGACGAGCGAAAGGATCGCCGGAATCCATAGTCTCCGGGTTTGCCGATTTCAAATGCCGATGATTCGGGTGGGGAGGGCGGGCCGGGGCGCGGCTCCGCCGGCGCGCGTCGGATCAACTCGCCTCGGCGAGCAGCGACAACTGCCGCGGCGATGCTTCCCGCCCGGTCTGGTCGGTGAGCGGGGTCGGATAGTCGCCGGTGAAGCAGTGATCGGTGAATTGCGGCTTCGTCGGGTCGCGCTGCTCATAGCCCATAGCGCGGTAGATGCCCTCGACCGACAGAAAGGCGAGCGAATCCGCGCCGATGAAGCGGCGCATCCCCTCGAGATCGTGCGTCGCCGCGAGAAGCTTGTCGCGCTCCGGCGTGTCGATGCCGTAATAATCGGAATGGGTGATCGGCGGCGAGGCGATGCGGAAATGCACCTCCTTGGCCCCGGCCTCGCGCATCATCTCCACGATCTTCACCGACGTGGTCCCGCGCACGATGGAGTCGTCGATGAGAACGATGCGCTTGCCGTTGACCACCGCACGATTGGCGCTGTGCTTGAGGCGAACACCGAGCTGGCGGATTTGCTGGCTCGGCTCGATAAAGGTGCGCCCGACGTAATGGTTGCGGATGATGCCGAGCTCATAGGGGATGCCCGATTCCTGGGCATAGCCGATGGCCGCCGGAACGCCGGAATCGGGCACCGGGATCACCACGTCGGCGCCGGCCGGCGCCTCGCGGGCGAGCTGCGCACCCATGGTCTTGCGCACGTCATAGACGTTGCGGCCGCCGACGACCGAATCTGGACGCGAGAAATAGATGTATTCGAAGATGCACGGCCGCGGCGTCATGGGCGGGAACGGCTTGTGCGAGTGCATCCCGTCTTCATCGAACACCACGACCTCGCCGTTCTCGACGTCGCGCACGTATTTCGCCCCGATGATGTCGAGCGCGCAGGTTTCCGAGGCGAGGATCGGATATCCGTCGAGCTTGCCGATCACCAGCGGGCGAATGCCGAGCGGATCGCGCGCGCCGATGAGCTTCTTGTTGGTGAGGCCGACGAAGGCGTAGGCGCCTTCGAGTTGGCGCAGCCCCTCGATGAAGCGGTCGATGAAACGGTTGCGCTTGGCGTGGGCGACGAGGTGTAGAATGATCTCGGTATCGGAGGTCGACTGCATGATGGCGCCGTCGCGCACCAACTGGCGGCGCAAGGTGAGGCCGTTGGTCAGGTTGCCGTTATGGCCGATCGCAAACCCGCCGCCGTCGAGCTCCGCGAACAACGGCTGCACGTTGCGCAAAATGGTCTCGCCGGTCGTCGAATAGCGCACGTGGCCCATGGCCGAGACCCCGGGCAGGCGCTCGATCACCTCGCGGCGGGAGAAGTTGTCACCGACGAGCCCCAACCGCCGCTCGGAATGAAATCGCCTGCCATCGAAAGAGACGATGCCGGCGGCCTCTTGGCCGCGGTGCTGGAGCGCGTGCAGGCCGAGGGCGGTGATCGCCGCCGCGTCCGTATGTCCGAATATGCCGAAGACGCCGCACTCTTCACGCAGCCGGTCGCCGTCGAGGTCGAGGCCGGCATCGTTTCGAGCTTCGGTCATCTCATCTCCTCTTCATCCGGCGAGCGCGTTCAACGCGCCTTGTTGCGGGTCAAGTCGCGCAGACTGGACCGGTCGGCTGCTCCGTACTGGGCAGCCTCGGGCGGACCGTCGAGGCCCGAGCGCTGACCTGCTGCCGGCTCGTCCTCGTCCGGCTTGGGCTTCTTCAACCGTTTCAAGATGGTGCTTTCCGGGTCATCCGGCAACATCGACATCAGCCAATCGCCGGTTCCCTGTAACACGACCCGCGATTTTGCGCTGCGGACCCAATCGGGCTGGCTGCGGTCGGGCACCAGCCAGGCGAAGAACAGAAAGGCGATGACAACGATGACCAGCCCGCGCGCGAGCCCGAACAGAAAGCCGAGCGTGCGGTCGAGCGCGCCAATGCGGCTATCCAGGACCATGTCCGAGAAGCGCACGGTGATCACCGAAACGATCAGCAGCGTCAGCAAGAACGTGCCGCCCACCACCACCGCGGCGGCGATGATGTCGTTGTTGAAATACGATTTCGCGAATGGCAGCAGCTTGTTGTAGAAATAAAGCGTCACCAGCGCGGCGATCAGCCAAGCGGCGATCGAGAGGACCTCGCGCATGAAGCCGCGAATCATGGCGAGCAGCCCCGAAACCAGCATGACGCCGATCAGGATGATATCGAGGAGGGTGATGGGCATGACCGAGTTCGGATGCTCCTGAGCTTCAGGACGCCGCCGGTCGAATCGGCGAATGCGATGATACCAAGCTCCCCGCCTCCTGCTTGCTCCGCAAGACCCGCCGAAGGATGGCCCCCCAAGTTGTTAAAGTTCCTGCCATATCCGCCCTCCGGGGCCGTCGCCGCGCGGGGCGAGGGGTCGGCAGTTCGGCCCGCTGTATAGCGGGAGGAGGCCGCGCCGTCACCCGTCTTCTTGGCGCGGGTACTTGGTCCGTCGTTGCCCGCCGTCCGTCGGTTGCGCAGCGATATCCGCGACCAAGTTGGCAAGGCTGCTCACCGGTTTGAGCGACAGTCCTGCCTCGGCTACCGCTTCCGCGCGGGCGGACTCGGGCAGAATGGCGCGGGCAAAGCCGAGCTTCTGCGCCTCCTTGAGCCTCGCGGCGGCCTGCGCCACCGGCCGCACCGCGCCCGAGAGCGAGATCTCGCCGAAGTAGACGGCATCGGCCGCCAACGGCGCATCGGCAAGCGAGGAAACCAGCGCCGCCGCCGCGGCGAGGTCGGCCGCCGGCTCCTGGATGCGCAAGCCGCCGGCGACATTGAGGTAGACGTCGTGGCCCGAGAGACGGACCCCGCAATGGGATTCGAGCACCGCAAGAACCATCGACAGCCGGTTCTGGTCCCAGCCATTCACCGCGCGTCGCGGCGTGCCGAGCGAGGTCGGGGCGACCAGCGCCTGGATTTCGACCAGCAGCGGCCGGCTGCCTTCGATGCCGGCGAAAACCGCCGTGCCGGGCGAACCAAGATCGCGTTCGGAGAGAAACAGTTCCGACGGATTGGCAATCTCGCGCAGCCCGCCGCCGCTCATCTCGAACACGCCGATCTCGTCGGTGGGACCGAAGCGATTCTTGACCGCGCGCAGAATGCGGAACTGGTGCGAGCCTTCGCCTTCGAACGAGAGCACCGCGTCCACCATATGCTCGACGACGCGCGGCCCGGCGATCTGACCATCCTTGGTCACGTGTCCGACGAGGATCACCGCGGCGCCCGAGCGCTTGGCGAAGCGGATCAAGGCCTGCGCGCTTGCGCGCACCTGCGTGACGGTACCGGGAGCGGCCTCGACCAGATCGGTCCACATCGTCTGGATGGAATCGATGACGACGAGACGCGGGATCACGCCTTCTGCGAGCGTCGCCACGATGTCTTCGACCGAGGTCTCGGCCGCCAGCTCGACCTCGGCGCCGGCAAGGCCGAGCCGCTCGGCACGCAGCCGCACCTGCGCCACCGCCTCTTCCCCGGAGATGTAGATTGTGCGCTGCCCGTGGCGGGCCAGCGCGGCCGCGACCTGGATCAGCAAGGTGGACTTGCCGATGCCGGGATCACCGCCGAGCAGCAACACCGAGCCGCGGACGAAACCGCCGCCGGTGACGCGGTCGAATTCGGCAAGACCCGAGGCGAGCCGCGGCGCGTCGTGGCCCGCCCCCGCGAGCGGCTCGAGCGCAAAGAGCCGCCCCTTGCGCGGCGCGCGTGCGGAGACCTGCAAAGAAGCGGAACTCTCTTCGGCGAGGGTATTCCACTGGCCGCAGGCGTCGCATTTGCCTTGCCAGCGGCCGTAGGCCGCCCCGCAGTCCTGGCAGATGAAGGTCGTTTCGCGACGGGCCATTGGTTCGGATACCGCCGGTTGAAAATCTTTGCCTGCGGATGCGGTGTAGCGGGGCGCGGAGCAGCGCGTTCAGGACTCGCGCACGCGACGCGCGCGATTACTGGTCCAGAGTCACTCGCCTTTGTAAAGGCGGTGGTAACGCCGCCCGAGATGGGTGAGGACCTCGTAACCGATGGTCCCCATCCCGGCGGCGAGGTCGTCGACGCTCAACCCGTCGCCGATGAGGGTGGCAAGGTCGCCGCGGCGAACGGCGCCGGGGGCGAGATCCGTGACGTCGACCGCCAGCAGGTCCATCGATACCCGGCCGGCGAGCGGACAACGCTTTTTGGCGACAATGACCTCGGCCGCCGGCTTGCCTCTGGCGGCGGCGCCCGAGCGCAAGACGCCGTCCGCATAACCGACGGCGACGATCGCGATCCGGCTCGCCCGAGCCGCGGTGAAAGCGGCGCCGTATCCGACGGTTTCGCCCTTCTCGATTGCGCGCACCTGGATGATGCGACCCTTGAGCTCCACCACCGGGCGCATGGGATTGGACTTGCCCGGGGTGGGATTGACGCCGTAAAGCGCGACACCGGGCCGAACGAGGTCGCAATATGCGCGCTCGCCGAGGAATATGCCCGAGGAATTGGCGAGCGAGGACGCCACGCCGCGGTAGAGCATGCGCATGTCGCGAAACAGCCGGACCTGTCGCGCATTCATCGGGTGATCGGGCGACTCGGCGCAGGCAAGATGGCTCATCACCAGCGTGAAACCGTGATTTTCGGATTGCAGGCGGGGCGCGATGGCGGTCGCCTCCTCGAGTGTGATGCCGAGCCGGTTCATGCCGGTATCGATGTGGAGGGCGGCGCCGCCACGCCAGTTCTTGGTGGCGACGAAGGCGTCCCATTCGGCAAGTTCGGTGGTGCTGTTGATGACCGGCCGCAGATCGTCGGCTGCGAACGCTTGCGCCGAGCCTGGCATTACTCCGTTGAGCACATAGATGGCGGCCTCGGGCGCAACGGCGCGCACCCGCCGCCCTTCTGCGACGTCGGCGACGAAGAAGGTCCTGCACCCGGCTCTGTATAGAATGCGCGTGACCGGCTCGAGCCCGCACCCATAGCCGTCGGCCTTGACCACGGCGGCGCATTCCACCGGCACGGTCAAGCTCGCGAGCCGCTTCCAATTGGATTCGACGGCGGCAAGATCGATGGTGAGGAGGCCACCGGCTTCCATCGGTTCCGCGGTCACGAGTGGCGCGGCGGCGGGCCGCATGTCGGCATCGTGCACGGTCATGGGGAACGTTTATGGCGAGAGCAGAGGCGGCCGTCCAGGGCAGCGGGCGAGCAGAAACGCGGGTCGCGCCCGGCCGGCACGAGTCCCATCGCAAGCTCGCCGTCAATGCACGTCGATTGCCTGTGATTAGACCCTGTCCGGCATCTGATCGTCTTGCGCGAGGTTGTCGAAGCGAGTAACCGCGGCGTCGAATTGGACACTGACGGTACCCGTCGGGCCGTGGCGCTGCTTGCCGATGATGATCTCGGCCTTGCCGTGCACGTTCGCCATATCCACCTGCCAGCGCGTATGGTCGTCGGTGCCTGGCCGCGGTTCCTTGTTGCTCAGATAATATTCCTCGCGGAAAACGAACATCACCACGTCGGCGTCCTGCTCGATCGAGCCGGATTCGCGCAGATCCGAGAGTTGCGGCCGTTTGTCATCGCGGTTCTCGACCTGGCGCGAGAGTTGCGACAGCGCCACGACCGGGACGTTGAGCTCCTTGGCGAGCGCTTTGAGGCTCGTGGTGATCTCGGTCACCTCCTGTACGCGCCCTTCCATGGCGCGCCGGGTCGAGCCCTGCAACAGCTGGATGTAATCGATGACCAGGAGATCGAGACCTTTCTGGCGTTTGAGACGGCGGGCACGGGCGGCGAGTTGCGCGACGGTCAGTCCGCCGGTCTCGTCGATGAAGAACGGTAGGTGCTGCAGCTCGATCGCGACGTCCTTGATCTTCTCGAAGTCGCGTTCGTTGATCCCGCCTCGCCTGATGGTGCTGGAGGGGATGCCGCTCTGCTCGGCGATGATGCGCGTGGCGAGTTGCTCGGCCGACATTTCGAGCGAGAAGAAGCCGACGATGCCGCCGTTCACGGTGTCGATGTGTCCGTCCGCACGCACTTCGCCGCGCCAGGCGCGCGCGACGTTGTAGGCGATGTTGGTGGCGAGCGCGGTCTTGCCCATGCCCGGGCGGCCGGCGACGATGATCAGATCGGACGCCTGCAGGCCGCCCATCTTGCTATCGAGGTCCTTGAGACCGGTGGCCAGCCCCGAGAGCTTCCCCTCGCGTTGATAGGCGCGCGCCGCCATGTCGACGGCCGTGGTCAGCGCGGTCTCGAATTTCTGAAACCCGCCGCCATAACGTCCTACCTCCGCCAGCTCATAAAGGCGACGCTCGGCGTCCTCGATCTGATCGGCTGGCGCGAAATCGACCGGCGCGTCGAACGCGACGTTGACCATATCCTCGCCGATGGTGATCAACTCCCGCCGGATCGCCAGGTCGTAAATGGTACGGCCGTAGTCGACTGCGTTGATGATGGTCGTCGCTTCGGCGGCGAGCAGGGCGAGGTACTGCGCCAGCGTCAATCCGGCGATATCGATCTCGGCGGGCAGGAAGGTCTTGAGCGTCACCGGAGAGGCGAGTTTCCCGGTGCGAATAAGGCTGCGCGAGATGTCGTAGATCTGCCGATGGATCGGCTCGAAGAAATGCTCCGGCTCGAGGAAGTCGCTGACGCGGTAAAGCGCCTCGTTGTTGACCAGAACGGCGCCGAGCAGGGCCTGCTCCGCTTCGATATTGTGCGGCGCGGCGCGATAGGGCGGGGCCGTGTCCCCGGGTTGCTTGCGTAGAGCGGAATCGAGCGGAGCCATGGTGCTTGGCGAATCGCCTAGGTCGATCGAAAGAGTGGCGGGTTTATACCCGCCGCTGATTCGAGGCGATGACCCGTTCCCGCTTTCCCCGATACCCACCGGGCCGAATGATTGTCGAGACAAAAGCCTTGACCATCAAGCGCCGAGGTCCCGAGGCTAGGCCGTGCGGCATCGCCGGGCGCGACAGCGGGAGTGCGCGGGCCGGGGCAAACGACATCATGGCTTTCGGAGGTTGCGCAGTTCCTCCGGCGGGCCTCAACAGCGAAGCGGATCGCTCTCCCTCGCCCCGGTCGTCGCAAGTCTATTCGGCCGCCGCTGGGAAGTCGGCGCTCGAATCGACCTCTGGCCGCTTGCGGTACATATAATCTCGCGTGAGCGGCGCCGCCTCGATGTTCTTGACAAGCTGAATTTGGAACACGGCAAGTCCGTAGCATCTGAACGACGCCTCGAATCCGGCAAGGTAGTATTCCCACATCCGAATGAATCGTTCCGCGCTGCCGAACCGCGACTTCAAATCCGAAGCTTCATCAAACAACCTGACGACGTCGTCGCGATGGGCGAGGAAATTGGTCCGCCATGCGCGCAATGTTTCCGCGTAGTGGAGGCGCCAGACCTCGACATCGCTGACGATCAGGCCCGACTTTTCGATCACAGGAGCGAGTTCGGACAGCGCCGGCGTGTATCCGCCCGGAAAGATGTAGCGTCGAACCCAGGCATTGGTCTCGGCCGGACCGTTCCAGCGTCCGATGGTGTGCAGCAACATGACGCCATTGTCCGCGAGCAAGTCGCGGCATTTGCGAAAGAACGCGTCGTAATGACGTTTTCCGACGTGTTCGAACATTCCGACCGATACGATGCGATCGAACTTTTCCGACACGGTGCGATAATCCTGGATGCGAAACTCGCACGCCACGCCCGCGGAGGCCGCGCGTTGTTGCGCGATGCGGACCTGCTCGTCGGATAGATTGATGCCGACGACCGAAACCTTGGAGCTGCGCGCGAGATGAAGACCCAGTCCGCCCCATCCGCTGCCGATGTCGAGAACCTTCAGCCCCGGCTTGAGTAGCAGCTTGGCGGCGATGTGGCGTTTCTTGGCGAGTTGCGCTTGATCGAGAGAAGCGCCGTTATGTTCGAAATAAGCACATGAATATTGCAAGTCGGAGTCGAGGAACGTCCGGTAGATGCGATAATCGATGTTATAGTGATGCGTGGCATTGCGCCGCGCCCTTGCGAGCGTGTTGCGCTCGATCAGCGCGCGAGCAAGCGACCGCAAGGTTCGCAACGAGCGGATCCACGGACGGACCTTATTACGGCTGAGATTTCTGACGGCGAGGTCGAGAAACTCCGCAATCGAGCCTTGCTCGATCACGAAACCGCCATCCATATAGGCTTCGCCCAATCTGAGGTCGGGATCGGAAAGGATGCGCCACTCGGCCGCCCGGCTGGCAAAACGGATCGCCACCGGGGTGCCAGAGCCGTCCCCGCAGCTAAAGGTCGATCCGGCCGCGGTCGTGACCCGAAGATCGCCGGTGCGAAACAGCGTTTGGCAGACCACACGAAGCAACCGATCCACCGGCCGCCTCCATCGCGTCACATGGTTCTTCGCCCGCGGCGCTCATGACCTTCCTGCCGGCGCCGCCGTGAAGCCAAGGCCCTGGTCGATCGCAAACCTGCGAAACCCAAGAATTAAAACAAAGTCTCTGGGGCGCCGCAACGCGCTTGCATCGCAACAGCCGAAAAAATAGGGCCGCTGTCTGCCCGGCCGCATCCTCATTTGGCCAAAAAGTGGCAGCAAAGGATCGGGTAGGATCAGCTGGAACGGAGACGCGTCGTGTCGAGGATCGCTCTCGTCTTGCCCTGGGCTGTCGTCGCGGCCGCCGCCTGGATGGGGGTTGCGCCGGCAAGGGCACAAGCGAACCTCGACGCCGGAAAGTCTGCCGCGCAAATCTTCGCCGATACCTGCAACGCGTGTCACCGCAGTCCACGGGAAATCAAGGCCACGAGCGCGGCATTTCTGCGGGATCATTATACCACCGGTCCGCGCGCAGCCGCCGCCATGGCTGCCTATCTCGCCTCGATCGGCAGCGATACGCGGGCGGTTCAGCAGCGGCGTCCGCCGACGTTGGGGGCGGGACAGGCGGCCTCGCCAGGGGCCGATCAGGGCAAACCGGCAGGCGATCAGGCCGCAGCGGCGGCGAACGACCGCAACGCGGCGGCGAGACCTCGTCGGCCATCGGAGAGCATAGAAGCGGGCAATCTCCCGATCGCTGCCGCGCCGGGCAACGGCGCCGAGGCGGGGGCGCCGCAGGCCGCCGCGGCGGCGCCGTCACGCCAGTCGGCAGGCGAAGAGTTCGAGGAATAGCAGCGAGCGCGGGCGACCGCGGCGTTCAGGCCTACGCACGCCCTCGCGCGCCGCACGCCCCGTTCGCGTTAGCCGCCGGGGCGCTCGAGACAAGCGCGCTACTTTTTTTCTTCCGCCGGCTCGGGTTGCGGGCCCTCATCGCCCTCCTCGCGCGAGCGGCGCGCAGCGACCGCCTCCGGCTCGAAGAACGCCTCCGCCGCCGCCGCGGCGGCCTCCTCGCCTTCCTCGCGGACGACGGTGATGTCCTCGCCGCGTGCGAGCCGTTGCGCCTCGTCCGCATTGCGGGCAACCGTGACCTTGATCATCACTTCGACTTCCGGGTGGAGCGAAATCGGCACCCGGTGCAAGCCGATCGTCTTGAACCCTGCCTCCGTGACCAGCGCGGCGAGATCGCGCGGCGAGACCGACCCGTAGAGCTGCCCGCCCTCGGCCGCTTGGCGCAGCACCGTGAAGCTTTGCCCATCAAGCTTGTGCGCGACCTTTTCCGCTTCCGTCTTTTGCTCGAGGTTGCGCGCTTCGAGCTCGACCTTCATGTGCTCGAAGCGGGAGCGGTTCTCCTTGGTGGCACGCAGCGCTTTGCCCTTGCGCAAGAGATAGTTGCGCGCGAAGCCGTCCTTGACGCGTACGACATCGCCCATCTGGCCGAGCTTGGCCACACGCTCAAGCAGGATCACTTCCATGACTGCATCTCCTCCGTCGAGCTTCGATCACGGCCGCAAAGCAGGCGGCCCGCGCTTACGTGCAACACGATTGCGAATGTTGAAGGCGGCTTCGGCAAGGCCCAGAAGCGACAGCGCCAAGAGCGGCCAGCCGAGCACGATGGTGGCGGCATAGACGGCCGCCAGCACGACGGCGCGACTGCTCGATCCGCGCGTGATCGCATGCAGGACTGCAAGGCCGAGCATTGCGAAGGCCATGAGCAGACTTGCCGCAAACGCGCCTGAGAGTATGCCGAAGAGGTCCGGCAAGAGAGCCGGCGATTGCAGCGGCGAGTAGCCCCGAGCTCGCTGCCGGCAGCGTCAAGTTCGCCAAATCCGGCCACGGCCGCCTCAGTCGGCCGGAGATCTTCACGATCCGCGCGGCAAGCCAGAGATTGAACATGTTCGTGACGGTGGAAAATACCGCTGCCCCCGGTGGAACAGCCACGACGAGCATGTCGATGAGCGACTGGTCGCGCAGAATACCCTCGTAGGCCTTGCGCAACGCGGCCTGCACGCTCTGCTGGTCTGTGCCGAAATTGGGAACGGCGGCGGCGACGATCAACGTGCCGATAACGGCGGCCCAAAGCACCAGTCGCCCCGGCGGGTACCATTCGAGCGCTCCCGCGCCGCCGTTCGATGCCGGTCGCGCAAGCAGTGCGCAATAGCCGAGCCACCAGCTCCCGAATGCGATGACAGGCACGGCGATCAGCAACGTGCCGGAAAGAACCGTGATCGCCGCCGTCGCAACGGCGGCCGCGATCAGCCCAGCGATGTGATTCCAGCCCAGCGCCGCGATGAGGATCGGCAACGGCGCGAGATAGAACAGAAAGATTGCTGCGATCGATCCCGACACCACGGACGCAAGCAGCAACGCCGCTGCCGCGCCCGCTCCCAATCCGACCAGTACAATTTGCATCATCTTCAGCTGTCCCGCTTCATCAGCGGTTAGAGACGGCATGAGTTGCGTCCCAACCATCGCAGGACGATGAGGAAGGTCGACCCCTCTCTTTCGTCCGTTTTGCTCGGCTCGCCCTGCGTCGTGTGCGCGCTGTCCCTCTGCTAACGGATTACGTAAGGCAACAATCCGAGGAAGCGGGCGCGCTTGATGGCGCGTGCCAGCTCCCGCTGCTTCTTGGCGGACACCGCCGTAATGCGACTCGGCACGATCTTGCCGCGCTCGGACACGTAGCGTTGCAACAGCCTGACGTCCTTGTAGTCGATCTTCGGCGCATTGGCGCCGGAGAACGGGCAAGTCTTGCGGCGGCGAAAGAAAGGCCGCCGGGTCTGCGTTGGGGACATCGCCATCGCTCTCACTCCTCCGCCGCGGCGCCGGGTGCGGACTCCTCGTTGGAGCCCTCCCTCGGCGGACGGGGCTCGCGGTCACGACGGTACTCACCGCGGTCGCGATCACGGAACCCGCCGCGATCGCGATCGCGGAATCCAAAACCGCGGTCGTCGCGCTCGCGATCGCGATCGACCTTGCGCATCATCGCGGACGGGCCCTCCTCGTGGTCGCGCACGCGAACCGTCAGATAGCGCAACACATCCTCGCTCAGCCGTTGCTGCCGCTCGATCTCGTTGAGAGCGGCTGGAGGCGCCTCGATGTTGAACATGGTGAAGTGCGCTTTGCGGTTCTTGCGCAGCCGATAGGCGAGGGTTTTTACGCCCCATTGTTCGGTCTTGGCGACCTTGCCGCCCATCTGCTCGATGACGGCTTTGAATTGGGCGGTCAGGTCTTCGACCTGCTGCGTGCTCGCGTCCTGGCGCGTGAGAAAGACGTGTTCGTAGAGCGGCATCGATGCCTTTCCTCGTTCGGCGCTCCTCCAGGCGCAAAGCCCTTCGAGACTTTCCGGGAAAGGCTCGAATGCTCAGAAGGCGGGAACACCGGACGCCGGACCATCGGGTCCTGCCGCACCGCGCGTGGCCATGCAGCCGTCCGTTCAGTTCCCAGCCGGGAGCGAGCGGAAGCGGGGTTATACGGAGTTCGGACGAAAAGGCAAGGCAGACGGCCCGTTCCAAGCCCCTACTGCCGCGCTACCGCCGCTTGACAGGGCGGGGATCGCGGTGTCTTAGGGCCGATCTCTTCAAGGCGAGGGAATGTCGTTCGCTTTCGTTTTTCCGGGGCAGGGCAGCCAGGCGGTCGGCATGGGTAAGGCCCTCGCCGATGCCTTTGCGCCGGCACGTGCGGTGTTCGAGGAGGTCGATGCGGCGCTCGGCGAAAAGCTCACGCGCACCATGTGGGAGGGCCCGGCCGAGGCGCTGACGCTGACCGAGAACGCGCAGCCCGCGCTGATGGCGGTCTCGCTTGCGGCCATGCGCGTGCTGGAAGCCCATGCCGGTGTCGATCTGGTGCGGGACGCGCGGTTCGTCGCCGGGCACTCGCTCGGAGAGTATTCGGCGCTCGCCGCGGCCGGCGCCCTCACGATCGCCGACACCGCGCGGCTCCTGCGCCTGCGCGGCCGCGCGATGCAAAAGGCGGTTCCGGTCGGGACCGGCGCCATGGCCGCACTGCTCGGAGTCGAGTTCGAACAAGCGGCGGCGATCGCGGCTGAAGCCGCGCAGGGCCAAGTCTGCCAGGCGGCGAACGACAACGGTGGTGGACAGGTGGTTGTTTCCGGCGACAAGGCGGCGGTCGAACGCGCGGTCGAGATCGCCAGGGGAAAAGGTGCTCGACGCGCCATGATTCTGCCCGTCTCCGCTCCCTTCCACTGCATGCTGATGCAACCCGCAGCCGATGCGATGGCGGCGGCGCTGGCGAGTGTGACGGTCAAGCCGCCCCTGGTTCCGGTGGTCGCCAACGCGCTCGTCAGACCGATCCGCGACCCGGGCGACATCGTGCGCGCGCTCGTCGCGCAGGTCACCGGAACGGTGCGCTGGCGCGAGTCGATCGCCTTCATGGCAGCTGCGGGCGTCACGACGTTCTATGAGGTCGGTGCCGGCAAAGTATTGAGCGGCCTTGTCAGGCGCATCGCCGATAGCGCGCGCGGTGTTTCGATCGGAACGCCGGAGGACGTCGCGATATTCAGGCTCGCCGAGGCGTGACGTCGAGGAGCGATCGATGTTCGATCTGACTGGCAAGACTGCCCTCGTCACCGGGGCGACCGGCGGGATCGGCGAGGCGATTGCCCGCGCCTTTCACCAGCAAGGCGCCACCGTGGCGCTGTCCGGCACGCGGCGGGAGGTGCTCGATCGGCTCTGCGGCGAACTCGGGGATCGCGCCCATGTCCTGCCGTGCAATCTCGCCAACAAGGACGAGGTCGAGGCGCTCGTGCCCCAATGCGAGGAAGTCATGGGCAAGCTCGACGTCTTGGTGGCCAATGCCGGGATCAACAAGGACAATCTCCTGGTCCAGCTGCGCGACGAGGACTGGGAGCAGGTGGTTGCGATCAATCTGACGGCGAGCTTCCGGCTCGCGCGCGCGGCGTTGCGCGGCATGATGCGCCGCCGCTTTGGCCGCATCATCGGCATCGGCTCGGTGGTCGGCTTCACCGGCAATCCCGGCCAAGCCAATTACACGGCGACCAAGGCCGGCATGGTCGGCATGATCAAGTCGATCGCCGCCGAATACGCCAAACGCGGCGTCACCGCCAACTGCATCGCGCCGGGCTTGATCGCTACGGCCATGACCGACAGGCTCAACGACAAACAGCGGGAGGCGATCCTCTCCCGAGTCCCAGCGGGCCGCCTTGGCGGGGGGGCGGACGTGGCGGCGGCTGCCGTCTATCTCGCTTCGGAAGAGGCGGCTTACGTCACCGGCCAAACGCTGCACGTGAACGGTGGGATGGCGATGATATGAGCGTCGTCGCGGCAGCGAGGGCCTGTGCCGGTGCGGCGCGGCCGTGCTGGTCAAGGGATTTGAAGTATGGTAACCGGACTTTGGTTTGGCTGGGGCGGCATAACGGTTCCAATCGTCACCAGGGGTCCGCTCGCGACCCGATGATCCGACGCCGGATACAAGCCTATACCGCAATGGCTCGGGGCGCTCACCGATCGAGCCCAACTCGAAGGACGCGAGGTTGCAGCGATGAGTGATATTGGCGAGCGGGTGAAAAAGATCGTGGTGGAACATTTGGGCGTCGAAGCCGAGAAGGTGACCGACAACGCCAGCTTCATCGATGACCTCGGCGCCGACAGCCTCGACACGGTCGAACTCGTGATGGCCTTCGAGGAAGAATTCGGTTGCGAGATCCCCGACGACGCGGCCGAGACGATATTGACCGTCGGCGACGCCATTAAATTCCTAGAAAAGAACGCAAAAAGCTAACCTGCGCCCGGCGTGCACGGGCCCCCTCGCGATTTGTGATCGGCCATCGCCTTGGCGCGTCGCGGCGCCGGGGGAATATGATATTGGCTGGAGGATAAGGTATCGAAGATGAGACGCGTCGTCGTCACAGGGCTCGGCATGGTGACGCCGCTCGCTTGCGGCGTCGAGCCGACCTGGCGGCGGCTCATCAACGGCGACAGCGGCGCGCGGCGCATCGAGTCTTTCGACGTGTCCGATTTGCCGGCGAGGATCGCTTGCCAGGTCCCACGCGGCGACGGCTCCAACGGCAGCTTCGATCCCGACCATTGGATGGAGCCGAAGGAGCAGCGCAAGGTCGACGATTTCATCATCTTCGCCCTGTGCGCCGCGCGCCAAGCGCTCGATGACGCGGGCTGGAAGCCAGCCAGCTACGACGATCAGATCAAGACGGGCGTAATGATCGGCTCGGGAATCGGCGGGCTTACCGGCATTGCCGAGACGGCGATCACGCTCAAGGAGAGAGGGCCGCGGCGGGTGTCGCCGTTCTTCATTCCTGGCCGCCTGATCAACCTCGCATCCGGATACGTCTCGATAGCGCACGGCCTGAGGGGGCCGAACCACGCGGTCGTCACCGCATGCTCGAGCGGAGCGCACGCCATCGGAGATGCCGCGCGACTCGTCGCGCTCGGCGATGCCGAGGTGATGCTGGCGGGCGGCGCGGAGTCCCCCGTCTCGCGCATCGGGATGGCAGGATTCGTCGCTTGTCGCGCACTATCCACGTCATTCAACGATACGCCGGAACGAGCCTCTCGCCCTTATGACCGCGATCGGGACGGCTTCGTCATGGGTGAGGGCGCGGGCCTCGTGGTGCTCGAAACGTACGAGCACGCCAAGAGCCGCGGAGCCAAGGTCTACGCCGAACTCATCGGTTATGGGCTCTCGGGCGATGC
>VAZM01000111.1 GCA_005883135.1 Alphaproteobacteria bacterium | reverse complement strand
TCATTCGGACGCACCGCGTCTGCCGGTGATCTGGCTCGAGCAGAGAGTTAAACCGAAAACGCGAGTGGCCCCGGAGCGATCCGGGGCCACTCGTCGCGTTGGAGGGAGATCCGTGCGTTCGGTGCTGACGCTATTGGAGGTTTTCGGCTAATGACGCGATACGATTAGGCCGACGACCTCTCGCCCACGTGGGGAACTACGCTGAGAGTGGCCGACCAAAGACAATCCGACCAGCCCTTGCGCTTGCCGACCTCATCACGCAACCAAGCCCTGTAATGATCGACGCATTTTTGGGAGCAAAAGCTCTTGAACGCGCGGCGGTGCCGCACCAGGCCGAACTTGCCGTGGCAGTACGCGCAGTGGTTCTTCATTGCCTTCTCGCCGAATCGTGCCGCTAGGGCCGTTGAGGACGAGCACACGTCCATGCAATCGCGATCTATTGCAATGCACCATTAGTATTACAGCGGAATATTGCGAATTGGTTGCCCCCAGCGTGCCGGAGGGAGAGGTCCCCCCGATGCCGGGTCACCCACTGCAAGGGCGATATGCGCATCCGTTTGCATCGGGGCGGGACATCGCCACCGAGGAGTTCGCCCGCTTCATTGCGCCTTGATCCCGGCGTGGCTGATGACCTTTCCCCATTTCGCCATTTCCGCCTGGAAGCGGGCGGCGGCGTCCTCGGGCGTGCTGGCGACCGGCTCGTACCCCAGCGCTGCCAAGCGCTCCTGCATATCGGGTTGCGGGATGGCACGCGCGATTTCGCGGTTGAGCTGGACCACGATCTCCCTCGGCGTCCCAGCCGGGACGACGGCGGCAAACCACGATTCTCCCACGACTTCGGGATAACCGGCTTCCGTCATGGTGGGCACGTCGGGAAGGGCCGGCGAGCGCCTCTTGCTCGAGACCGCAAGCGCCCGCAGCTTCGCGTCCTTCACCAACGGCACCGCCGGCGCCGTCGAGCCGAACGAAATCGGCGTGTGGCCCGCGACGGTCGAGCCGATCGCCGGGCCGCCGCCGTTGAACGGAACGTGCACGAGGTCGAGGCCGAGAGACAGGCGAAACAATTCACCCACGAGATGGGGCGGCGTTCCGGTGCCGGGCGAGGCGAAGCTGTACTTTCCTGGATTGGCCCTGATCAGGGCGACCAGATCCTGGACGGTCGGCGCGGGCAGCGACGGGTGGACGGTCAGCACCGCAGGCGCGGACACCGCAATGGTGACCGGATCGAAATCCTTGATGGGATCGTAGGACACGTGCTGGTACAGCGCGGGGTTGACCACGTGATTGCCGCCGTTGACGAGGATTGTGTACCCGTCGGCAGGCGCCTGCGCCGCGCGACCGGCGCCGATATTCCCGCCCGCCCCAGCGATGTTCTCGACGTAGAACTGCGTCCCCAGTTGCTCGGATAGCTTTTGCGCCATCAGGCGGGCGAACACGTCGGTCGGGCCCGCCGGCGCGAACGGCACGATCACGCGCACCGGCCGCGCCGGATAGGCTTGCGCGCCCGCGCTGCGCGCCCCAAGCACGGCGGCAGCGGCGGCGAGGTGCAGCAGTCGGCGGCGGGTCATTTGCATTGGGGCTGTTCCAACGCATCCAATTCGCGGGCGCCACACAGCTTGGGGCCACCCCGGATTATTTTACTTCATCTGCCGGCCCACTTCCCGAGGAATCCGCAATGAATCGGCTCACCCAAACGGGGCCCCAAATCTCATCCTCGTTTGCCTCGCGCGGACGCACGGATCTCCTCGGATCTGAAGGTTGTTGCCACTCGCGCATCTCGCTCACGGTCTGCGTGGCGCGAGCGGTGTGGCCGGCCTGCACGCGCCAAGCTTAGAAGCGCCACCGTCGCATGCTCGCGGTAGACTTTGCCACATCGACGTGATACGTCGGCATAGTCGGTCGAACACCCGCCAGCCGGCGATGTGTTGTACTTGCACGGATCACTAGTCTGATTCATCGCTTTGGTGAGCAGCGCCCGAGCGTTTAGCCCGAAATGGTCGATGTCGGTCAATTTCTCGGACTGCGCGCAGCCAAGCGGGCGCACCGATCGACGCAAGCGGCAACTCAAGCCGGCATCCTCGCGGATTCCCGGACGATTCCCCAAGACGCCGTTCGTTTCAGCGGCCGTCAAATCGCGATCCTGTTCATCACGCTAGCGGCGATCGCCTCGGTCCCGATCCTTCTCTACCCCTGGCCGCCGCTGTCCGACTACATCAATCATCTCGCGCGCATGCATGTGATCGCCACCGTCGGCAGCGATCGCGACCTGGCGCTGTTCTACCAAGTGCAGTGGCAGGTCATCCCCAACCTGATGATGGATCTGATCGTTCCGATCCTGCAGCGGGTCATGAACGTCTATCTCGCCGGACAGGTCTATACGATCATGAGCTTCGTGCTCATTCTTTCCGGCACGCTTGCGCTCAACCGCCAGCTTTACCGCCATTGGTCGGTGCTGCCGCTGATCGCCTTCCCGCTGCTCTATAACAACGTCTTCCTCGTCGGGACGATGAATTATTTGTTCGGCATCGGGCTCGCGCTGTGGGCGCTTGCGAGCTGGGTCGCGCTGCGCGAGCGGGCGCTGGTCTTGCGTCTGGCGGTATCAACACTGTTCGTCCTGGCGCTGTTCTTCTGCCACCTCTTCGCCGTCGGAGTTTACGGGCTCGGGCTGCTCGCATTCGAGCTGCATCGGCTGTTGGCGCTGCGGCAACGCGAGCCGCTGCCGCTCGATCGACCGATGCAACGGCGGGTGCCGGCCTGGGCCGACTTCGTGGCGAGCGGACTCCCGTTCCTCCCGGTGATCCCGCTCTTGTTGATGAGCCCCACCTGGACGCTGCGGTGGGACTTCACTTGGGAGTTCAACGGCAAGCTCAAGGGCCTCCTCTTCGTCATCGAAGTCTATTCCCACTCGGCAACGTTCTTCCTAGCGGCCATCGTCGCCATCGGCGCGCTGTTTGCCGTGCGCTACCGGGCCCTGCGGTTCCATCCGTTCGGCTGGATGCTGCTGGCCGTGGGCACTGCGACATATCTGGCGCTGCCGCGCGTGCTGTTCGACACCTACATGGCGGATCAGCGCCTGCCGATCGCGCTGGCGTTCATGATCATCGCCTGCGCGCATCTCGATCTGCGCGACGAGTTCGTGCGCCGGGGCTTTGCGACGGTGCTGGTTCTGCTCTTGGCGGTGCGCGCGTTCGAGGTGCAGGGCGTGTGGCGCGACCTTTCGCGAGGCACCGCCTCGTTCCGCGACTCCGTGCGCCAGATCGAGCGCGGCTCCAAGGTGCTGGTGGCCTATGCCGATCCCGACAATGGCGACAATGCGCGCGATCTTTGGCTCACGCATGCCGCCTGTCTGGCAATCATCGAGCGGTCCGCCTTGGTGACAACTGCTTTCACCGTCCTCGGCAAACAGGTGATGCACGTGCGTCGCGACTATCGCGACCGCGTTGACACCGAGGACGGAACGCCGCCGTCGGTCCGGCAGCTGCTCTCGCACACCGAGCCGACGGATTGGGACGACGATCCGCCGTATTGGTCCCACTGGACCAGTGATTACGATTACCTCTACATCCTGTTCACTGACCGCGATTACGCCAATCCGGACCCGACGCGGCTCACTCCGGTTTTCGCCGGCTACAGGTTCGTCCTTTATCAGATCAACGGGACGCAACTGGCCGGCATGTCCAAAACTTCGGACTGACATTCTCGCATCAGGCGCGCTGGAACCTGGCCGGCAGATCGAGCGCCGATCGAGCGCATGTTCCGGCCGCGTTGATCGGGCGCGCGTCTCACTGCGCCGTCAAAGCCGCGCCGGAACCTTTCGCGCGGCAAATGCCTATACCCCAGCGACCCTCGCGCACGCCTGACCGGCGCCGAGCGAGGATGCATGTAAACGGCGGGGGCAAGGAGGCAGTGCATGAAACGGATTTTGCTCGCTGCTGTTGCAGCACTGGCGTTGTTGGCCTTGCCGGATGACTCTTTCGCCCGCGGCGGCTTTCACGGCGGCGGTTTCGGCGGAGGCTTTCATGGTGGCGGCTTCGGCGGAGGTTTTCGTGGCGGGGCCATCGGCGGAGGCTTTCGTGGAGCCGGGATCGGCGGTGGCGGTTTCCGCGCAGCCGGGATCGGCGGTGGCGGTATCCGCGCAGCCGGGATCGGCGGCGGTTTTGGCGGCGCCAGGATCGGCGGCTTCCGCGGCCCGATCGGCGGTGGGGTCCGCACGGCCGCGATCGGCGGCTTCCGCGGTCCTGCGGTCGCCGGTGGATTCCGCCGAGCGGCGGTCGCCCCGGGCGTCTTTCACGGCCGAGCCTTCCGCGCCTTCGCCTTTGGCGGTCGACCCTTCCGGCGCCGGGCGTTCTTTCCGGTCGCGGCGGGTGTCGGGTTCGGCTCGGGCTGGGACTGGGGTTACCCCTACAGCTATTCCTACGGCGACCCCTGTGTCGTTTGGACCGGGTATGGCTGGATCAACATCTGCTACTGAGCGGATCTAACCCGGCGGCGGCGGAAACGGGCGCATCCTGTTCCGCCGCCATCGTGAGGATGGGCGAGGGCGCTTGTTGGTTTGGCCTTGGCAGGCGAAACGCTAGAGGGCGTCACCACCGCCGGCCGTAAAGGCCCGTACCGTAGCCGCGGGCGTACCAGGCAGATCCATTGCCGAGCCAGCCAGACGCATAGCCGTAGAAGCTGGGGCCGTAGCTATAAAAGCCCGTAGTAGGCCCGCGGACGATAGTCATCGGCGCGCCACCAGCAGCGATGCCGACTGCATATCCAGCGCACGTTCTGCTCGAGCGCGAGGTCGCGCTGCGGCCGCGAGGTTGGCCGCGGGGCGAGGCGATTTTTGAACCGAAAAGATCGTTCGCGCGACTAACGCTTGGAACGGGAGGCTGAGATGAGTGAGCGTCGTATTACCCAGTTATTTGGATTGATCTTGGGCGCGCTGTTTACGTGCACCCTGGTCCTGAACGCCTTCGCTTTCTGACGGCAGCCGCGGGGGGCCGGCTGGGCTTGTCGCCCCCACCATTCCTTGGTGCGAGGATCGCTTCCCCGACGGTGCAGCGCACACCGGCCGGATGGCTTTACGGAATGATTGCCCGTCGTCCGAGGCCGCGCGCTTGACCATCCGCGCCGGCGCTCAATCTCGACCCCGGATCGCCTGACAAGCGCGGCGCGGGGACGAGGCATTTTTCGGCGGCCTCACGCCCACATTTCCGGCTGACGCGAGTGGCTCGAACAGGCGTAAACTTGCCCCTGACGACAGGGAGCGCGTGCATGCAGAGCACGATCGCAGCGGCTTTTTTCGTCATCGGGTCAATGGTTGCGGCGCCGGCCTGGGCATGGGACTTCCCCGGGCACCGCATCGTCGGTGCGGTCGCCGATCTCATCCTGCTGCAGCATTATCCCACGGCGCAGCAGCGCGTGAGCGAACTGCTGGACAAGCAGAACGGCGGCACGATTGAGCGGCGAACCCTCAGCCAGGTCGCGGTATTCCCGGACTGCGCCAAGCGAGGCAATGTGCCGTTTTGCGGGCGCCCTCCCTCGGACGAAGAAAAAGCATACGCCGAGCGCAATCCGCACCACGATAAATTCCACTTCGCCGATGTGCCGCTGCAGCAGCCAAGTTACGTCGCGAGCAGCGCCGGAACCGACGACACCGACGTCGTGCAGATGATCGCCTATGCGGTCGCCCAGTTGCGCGGCAAGAATCCGCCGGCGAAGCCGCAAGTGAACCTCACCGATACCGAAGCGCTCTGGCTCCTCGCGCATCTCGTCGGCGACATCCATCAGCCGCTGCACGTGGGGGCGAAATATTTCGACAAGACGTGCGAGACCAGCATCGATCCGAACATCGGCGGCACGCCGCCTTCGTTCGGAATTGGCGAGAGCGTGGCAATGACGATGGGCGGCAACCTGATCTTGCTCGCTACGGCGCCGCCGTCGGTGCCGCCGGCAGCAAACCTACACCTCTATTGGGACGGCACAGCCGTTCTCCGCGCAATGCAAGCGGCCGGCAGCGCCCACTCGGAGCAGGACTTTGCCAAGCTGCTTGCCGCCACGTCGCCCCCCGGCTGGGAAACGGCCGGCGCACCGGAAACTTGGTCGGCGCAATGGGCGAGCGAAATCATGCCGCTCGCGGTCGAGGCGCACGGACGGCTAACGATCCGTAAAGGCTCGAAGCCTTCGCCCTTCCCGTTGACCGGCGGGTGCACGTGGGACACCATGCTCGAGCCATCCTATGAGGACTGGGCCAAGGCGCAGGCGCGCACCCAACTCGCCAAGGCCGGCTTTCGCCTCGCCGTTCTGTTGAAGGCGATCTTCCAGCCGTAGCGCCCGCCACGCGAGCAGCATTGCAGCGCAAGACGCTGCGCACGCGAATCGCGGCGGCATTCAGGCAACTGTAAGGAATCGTTCAGCCCGCGTTCAGGGTGGACCTGAAACATTTCGGGCAAGGGCCACGTTGACAATCGCCCCTTCGACTTCACACGGAGGAGACACCATGAGAACAACCCTGACCGCTGTCGCCGCAGCGGCGACCATCGCCGTTGCAACCGTCGCCACGCCGAGCACCGCGGATGCCCGCTGGGGGTGGTGGGGTCCGGTGCTGGGCGGATTCGCCGCCGGCGCCATCATCGGCGGCGCGCTGGCATTACCCTGCGTACTCGTCCTATCCCGCGTACGGCTACCCGGCCTACGGCTACAGTTACGCCCCAGCCTATTACGGCTATGCCTACGCGCCTCGGCCCGCTTACTGCTGGCGCTACCGATACGGCAATCGCTATCGCGTGTGCTGAACGGCGAGCGCTTGTCTGGATGGATCGCCAGAGTGACCCGGCGCGCTCGCTCACGAGGGCGCCGGCCTTTTTTTGGCTGCAAACGGTTCTCGAGCCGTCGCAGGACTGACCAAATTCCGACAAATTAACTGGCATGATCCGGGACACCTGACATTCGGGGGATCGCTCAGTCGGGGCCACTCATCGCCATACGGAAGGACTGCGCGCGGCAATCGCCGGCGCTCAACGCTCGGCAATCGCCGATGCTCAAGGAGATGCTGATGAAGAAGACACTTGCTGCATTCGCCGCGGCTGCGACCGTGGCAACTGCGCTCGCCGCCACGCCGACGCCGGCGAACGCTGGCTGCTGGGGGGGATGCGCGGTCGGTGCCGGCGTTCTCGGCTTTGTTGCGGGCGCGATCGTCGGCAACGCCGTTGCCAACGCCGCACCTCCGGCCTACGTCGCCGCACCCGGACCGGGATATGTGGTCTATCCCGCCTACGCGGCGCCCCTGCCCGGCCCGCGATGCTACTGGACGCGCCAGCCGGTGTACGACATGTACGGCAACGTGGTCGGATGGCGCGGCCGCCCGATCGCGGTCTGTCCATACTAGTCGCGGCGCACGACGCTTCATAATCAAACCCGGCGGGTCCTCGACCCGCCGGGTTTTCGTTTGTCGCGATCGCGTGGCGATAACGCCGGCGGCGGAGTTAGTTCTTCGCCGCCTTTCGCTGCATGTCGTCGAGCACGGCGGCGGTGGGCCAGCAATCGACCTTGAGCCGGTTCGCCTTCTGATAGGCGCCGAGCGCCGAGCGCGTGAGCATGCCCGCCTTGCCGTCGATCTTGTCCTTGTACAGGCCGAGCTTGGCGAGCGTGCGCTGCATCGTCTCGACCTGCGCGGTGCGCAACTGCGTGTTCTTGCTCCACGCCGTCTCGAACGGGCGCGGGTCGCTGATGCGCTCACTCAAATGGCCGACGAACAACACGTAGAGATCGGAGAAATTGTACTCCTTGATGACGTAGTAATTCTTCAGCGTGAGAAACGCCGGTCCGTAGGTCCCCTCGGGCAGGAGTAGCGATGCCGGCTCATTGAGCTCGGCAGGGGCGGGCTTGCGGCCATAGGCGAGCGTAAATCCCTGCTTGAGCCATTCGCCGAGCGGGCGCGTGACCTCGGGCACGCCGATGGTGCAGTCCACGCCTTGCGGCGCATGCACCTCGTAGGCCCAACGCGTGCCGCGCTGCCAACCCTTGCCGACGAGCTGCTGCGCGGCGGAGGCAAGCGCATCCGGCACCGATTTCCAGATATCCTTCTTGCCGTCGCCGTCGAAATCGACGGCGTATTTGTAGAACTCGGAGGGCAGGAACTGGGTCAGGCCCATGGCCCCGCCCCAGGAGCTGCGCATATCCGCGAGCTTGACGTGGCCTTCCTCCAGCATCTTGAGCGCGTACAGAAGCTCCTGCCGAAAGAAGCCTTTCCGCCTGCCGTAATATCCCTGCGTGGCGAGCACGGTGATGGCGTTCTTCGGCAGCTTGTAGCCGCCGAACGCGGTCTCGCGTCCCCAGATCGCAAGCAGGATGTTTCCGGGCACGCCGGATTGCTGCTCGATCGCGGCAAGCGTGCGGGCGTGCTCGGCGGCGAGCTTCTTGCCTTGCCCGGCAAGGTAGGAGATGTTCGCTTCCTTGATGTAGTCGGCCGGCGTCTGCACAAACTCGGCCTGCCCGCGCGGCGGCGCGCCTTCCCGCCCGGGAAGATCGAGATCGGGCAGCGTTAGATCCGGCTCGACCGCGCGCGTCGCCGCATCGAAGGTTCCGCGCGAGATGCCCAGCGACTGCGCCTGCGGCCACAAGTCCTCAAGCCATTTTTGAAAGCTCGGATCAGCCGCTCGTGCAGAGGCGGCCGCGGCTGCCGCAAGCCAAACACCTACGACGATAGCTGCATAGTTGCCAACTCGACCCATGTGACTGCGCTTTCCTTCGATATCACGCGACAACGCCACCCCTCCTCCGCTGCGGTCATCCGCTGCAACGATTCGAGGCGGCTGGACGTTAATGCAAGACAAAAGTGCCCAAGATATGGAGCTGCCAGTGCTTCAAGTTCCGTTGGAGATCGCATTTCATAATATCGAAAGTTCGGAGTGGGCGGAGCAGGAAATTCGCGGCCGGGTCGCCGAACTCGAGCGGATCTACGGCCGGCTCATCTCCTGCCGGGTCCGGATCGACCAGCGGGCCAAGGACCTCACCGGCACCATCCCCCCGGTCGTCCACATCGAGCTCGGCATCCCCGGCCGCAGCGATCTCGTCGTCAGCCACGAGCCCGAGCACCTCTTGCGGAAATACCGCCATCCGGATTTGCACAAAGCCATCAACGAGGCGTTCCGAATCGCCGAGCGGCAGCTGCTCGATCTCAAAGAGCGACGCGACGGCCGCACCAAGGCCAGCGATCACGACGCCGAGAACCAGTCACTAGGCCAGATCGCCGAAATCACGCCCGAGCAGGATTTCGGATTCCTGCTGACGAAAGAGGGCGGCCTGCTCTATTTCCACCGCAACTCGCTGCTCTCCGGCGATTTCGATCAGCTCGAGAGAGGACAGGACGTCTACTACAACGAGGACATGGGCGATACCGGCCCGATCGCGAGCAAGGTGCGCGTCAAGAACAAAAGCTCCGGCACGACGTAAAGTCTTCGACATCCCTCGCCGTCTCCCGCGAATGAGCTCTTGTCTCGCCGCGCTCACCGCATCGCCATGATGAACAGTCGTGGAAATCGCAGTAGGACGCGCCCGTCGTACCGTGGCGGATAAGCGCGCGCGATTCGCGCGGCGTACTCGGCGAGGAAGCCGCGCCGCATGGCGTCGTCGAGCGGCGACAGGAATGGCCGCAGGGCCGAACCCTTGAACCATTCGACAACCGCCTCGGGCCCCGCCATCACATGGTTATAGGCGGTGTGCCAGATGTCGAGCCGCGCACAAAGCGAGCCGAGTGAGTCATAGTAGGCCGCCGGTGTCGGGAGATCGTCCCGCGCGGCCGCCGTTCCCGCGAGTCGCGCGGCCCATGCTCCGCTTTCCGCGACCTCGCGCATGATTGCGAGCGCCGGCTCCTGGGTGTTGTCGGGCATCTGCAGCGCCAGCACACCACCCCCCGGAAGCGCGGCGAGCAAGCGCCGCAATACCGCGGGATGGTCGGGGACCCACTGAAACACCGCGTTGCCGAACAAGAGATCGGTGGACTCCGGCGGCCTCCAATCGGCGAGATCCGCCTGAACGAACTCGCAATTGGGCAGCCGCTGACGCGCCTGGCGGAGCATGTCGGGCGAGGAATCCAAGCCGGTCACCTGCGCCTGGGGATAGCGTTCCAGCAGAAGCTCGGTGGAATTGCCGGGCCCGCAGCCGAGATCGAATACGCGGCGCGCCGACCTGAGCGGTACCTGCGCCAGGAGATCGCGCGGCGGGCGCGTGCGCTCATCCTCGAATTTGAGGTATTGGCGCGCGCTCCAGTCCTCGCTCATCAGCGCGAGAACTTTTTGTACTTGATGCGCTGGGGCACGATAGAATCGGTTCCGAGCCGCCGCATCTTGTCGCGCTCATAGTCCTGGAAATTGCCCTCGAACCACTCGACGTGGCTGTCGCCTTCGAACGCCAGAATGTGCGTGGCGATGCGGTCGAGGAACCAGCGATCGTGGCTGATGATGACCGCGCAGCCAGCGAAATCCTCGAGCGCCTCCTCGAGGGCGCGGAGCGTGTCGACGTCGAGATCATTGGTCGGCTCGTCGAGCAGCAGCACGTTGGCGCCGGATTTGAGCATTTTGGCGAGGTGCACGCGGTTGCGCTCGCCGCCCGAGAGCGAGCCGACCTTCTTCTGCTGGTCCGCGCCTTTGAAGTTGAAGTTCGAGCAGTAGGCGCGCGAGTTCACCTCGCGTTTGCCGAGCTGAATGAT
>VAZM01000110.1 GCA_005883135.1 Alphaproteobacteria bacterium | reverse complement strand
CTTCCGCTCGTCGTCGGGCGTGGTGCCCAGAGCAAGGCCAAGGAGTTCCTCGCTCTGCTCGATCGGTATCCCGCGATGCGGGATTTCGTGCACGCGTGCGTGTTGGTCGGGGAACGGCGTTGGAACCTGCGTCTGAAGAACGGCATCGACGTGCGGTTGCCGGAATTCGACATTGCGCCCGCGCTGGAGCGGTTAGTCGCGCTCGACCGCGCGAAGAACCTGATCACGCGCGACATCGTCGCGATCGATCTTCGGCTCGCCGACCGCGTGACGGTGCGGCTTTCGGATGCGGCCGCGCAGGCTCGCCTCGAGGCGCTCAAGGACAAGGCGAAAAAGAAGGGCGGCGACGCATGAGCGCGCTGCATTTCGCCCTGACCCCGAAGATGAAGCCGCTGCCGGGCAACCGCTCGGTGCTGGTCGCCGCGCTCGACATCGGCACCAGCAAGATCGCCTGCCTGATCGGACGGCTGCGCCCGCAGCCGCTGCAAGACGGATCGCGGCTGCGCAGCCACTCGGTCGAGGTCGTGGGATTCGGCCACACGCTCGCCCGCGGCATGAAGGCGGGCACCGTAATCGATCTTGCCGAGGCGGAGGCGGCGGTACGTCAATGCGCCGATCTCGCCGAGCGCTCGGCAAGAATGCAGCTCGACTCCGTCGTCGTCTCGGTATCCGCCGGCCGCCCTGCGAGCGAGCAGATCTCCGCCTCGATCGAGGTTGTCGGCTCGGCGATCGGCGAGGGCGACATTGCCCGCGTGCTGGCCGCCGGGAGCCGGCATTCCGCCCGCCCGGGGCGCGCCGTGTTGCATTCGTTGCCCATCGGCTACGTGCTCGATCAGGCTCGCGGCATCCAGGATCCGCGCGGGATGCTCGCGCGCGAGTTCGGCATCGACATGCACGTCGTCACCGCCGACGCTTCGGCGGCGCGCAATCTCATGCTGGCGATCGAGCGCAGTCACCTTGCGGTCGAGGCGATGGTGACCAGTTCGTACGCCGCCGGCCTCTCCGCCCTGGCCGACGACGAGGCCGAGCTCGGTGCTGCTTTGGTCGATATGGGCGCCGGCACCACGACGGTTGCGGTGTTTTGCGGCACCCGGTTCGTGCATGCCGACGGGTTTGCGCTGGGCGGGCGGCACGTGACAATGGATCTCGCCCGTGGCCTCAATGCTCGCATCGCCGATGCCGAGCGCCTCAAGACGCTGTACGGCAGCGTGTTGACCGGCGGTTCGGACGAACGCGACATGATCGCCGTTCCTCCGGTCGATAATGACGAGCGCGAGGCCCCGCATTTCGTTTCGCGTGCGAGCCTGGCGCGCATCATCAAGCCGCGCATCGAGGAAATACTGGAGATGGTGCGCGATCGCCTGGCAGCCTCGCCGTTCGCGGCCGAGCCGCGCGGGCGGGTGGTGCTGACCGGCGGAGCGAGCCAGCTCACCGGCGTTGCCGATCTTGCCACGCAAATCTTGCGCCGTCCGGTGCGAGTGGGGCGCCCGCTCGACATTGCCGGACTCCCTGAGGAGGCGAAGGGAGGGGCGTTTGCCGTCGCGACGGGACTGCTGGTGTATCCGCAGGCGGCGCATCTTGAGCATTTCGAACCGCGGCGAACGCGGCACTCGGCGACAGGAGGCGGTTATATCGCGCGGGTCGGACGATGGCTTCGTGAGAGCTTCTGATGACTCGATCCACCTTCCCCATCGGCCGGCGGCGGACCGGCCCGACCCGGCGGCGGAGACGTCCGCTTACCAAGAGGCAAACATGAGCATCAATCTGAAGATTCCCGACGTCCGTGAGCTCAAGCCGCGGATCACCGTGTTCGGGACCGGCGGTGCCGGCGGCAACGCCGTCAACAACATGATCACGAGCGGGCTGCAGGGGGTCGACTTCGTCGTCGCCAATACCGACGCGCAGGCCCTCACCATGTCAAAGGCCGAGCGCATCATCCAGATGGGGGTGGCGGTCACTGAAGGGCTCGGCGCCGGCTCTCAGCCGGAAGTCGGCCGGGCCGCGGCGGAGGAGGCGATCGACGAGATCCGCGACCATCTCCAAGGCGCCCACATGGTGTTCGTCACCGCCGGAATGGGCGGCGGCACCGGCACCGGTGCGGCCCCGGTCGTGGCACGCTGCGCGAAGGAGGCCGGCATTCTTACGGTGGGCGTCATCACCAAGCCGTTCCACTTCGAGGGCATGCGCAGAATGCGCGTGGCCGAGCAAGGCATCGTCGAGCTGCAGAAGGTCGTCGATACGCTGCTCATCATTCCCAACCAAAACCTCTTCCGGGTGGCGAACGAGAAGACGACTTTTGCTGACGCCTTCGCCATGGCCGACCAGGTGCTCTATTCGGGCGTTGCCTGCATCACCGACCTGATGGTGAAGGAGGGCTTGATCAACCTGGATTTTGCCGATGTCCGCGCGGTCATGCGTGAAATGGGCAAGGCCATGATGGGCACCGGGGAGGCCTCGGGCGAGAAGCGTGCGCTCTCGGCCGCCGAGGCTGCAATTTCCAATCCGCTCATCGACGACGCCTCGATGAAAGGGGCGAAGGGCCTGCTCATCTCGATCACCGGCGGCAAGGACCTCACGCTCTACGAGGTCGACGAGGCGGCCACCCGCATCCGCGAAGAGGTGGATCAGGACGCCAACATCATCGTGGGCGCGACGTTCGACGAGGGTCTCGATGGCGTGATTCGCGTCTCGGTCGTGGCCACGGGCATCGATCAGGCCAGCGTGCAGCGATCCGTGGCGGAACCCGAAGCGCGCATTGCCGAGCTCACGCAGAAGCTGCGGGCCGAAGATCTGCGCGGGGATGTCCAGCGCGCAACGAGCGAGCGCATCGAAACGCGCTCGCACGCAACCCCGGCCATGGCGGCGCCGTCCGTGCCGATGGCGGATGCGATCGGGGCCGCTGCCAAGGCGGCGGTTGCAGCCGCGGTCCTGCCCATGATCGAGGACGTGACCATCCGGCCGATCCCTCCCAAGCCGTCGCTGTTCCCTGAACAGATGGCGCTGCCATCGGATCCGCCGCCGACGCCACGCGCATTTATCCCGCCGGCGCCCGAACGCACGGTCAACCGGCCGCGCCGCATGCCCGGGATCGACGAGTTGCCGCGTCCGGGGCAGGCAGAGTTGCGGGCCAAGCGCGGTGAGGCCGAAATCGACAATCCGGAAAAGCGCAAGGTCAGTCTGCTGCGGCGGCTTGCCGCCGTGGGCCTCGGCCGCCGCGACGAGTTCGAGGAAGCCGAGAAAATGCCGCCCAATGTCCGGCCGGTCCGGCCGCCCGCGGCTCCGCGCATGGATCGGCCGATCGAGCGGCCCGCTGCGGCGGCGCCCCCGCCGCCGCGACCCGCCATGGCGCCCCCTGTGATGCCGCCTATGATGCCGCGCGGCGCCGAGCCGGTCTCCGAATATGCCAGGCGCCCCGCCCACCCAGGGCTCGATTCGTTGACCCGAACGGCGCCGGCGCAGCCCCCTGTGGAAGAAGATCAGTTGGATATCCCGGCCTTCTTGCGCCGACAGGCCAATTGATTCGAGCCTATGCAAGCGATACCAGTCCCGGCCGAACTGCCGGGACTGGCAGGCGGCGAGGCCCGGCCGTATGCCTCTGAATTTCAAGGTCCATTTCCGACGCCCCGGGCGCTGATGATGGGCGCGCCCGCGACGAACCCCTCACCCCGCAAACGGTGCAGAAGGCGCCGGATGCCTCCGCCCGCCCAGGCCTTGCCGCGATTGCGGCGGGCGGTGGTAACAGTCGGTAAAAAAGCGTGAGTTGGCGTTCGGCGCGACCACAGCTAAGCTTCCAGCGTCAAAGGGGTTTTCGTCGGGGGACTACGCGGCCGGACTCCTTGCCCGCGGGTTTTGTACAGCCTTACCGATGGCAGGAATGCGACCGACGTCGCCCGTCTAATCTAGCCCGCTGCGTCGGGGTGACGCGCGTGGCAGGGGGAGTGGCTGGGACGGGATTATGAAAGTCGCCAGGCAGACGACGCTTCGCGACCACACGGAATTGTGTGGGGTCGGCATCCACTCCGGTTTACCCGTCACGCTCACCTTGCATCCGGCCGATGCCGATACTGGGTTGCGTTTTCTGCGCACCCGGCTCGATGGTTGGCAGGAACGCGAAATTCCCGCCGATATGAGCGCGGTGACCGCCACCGAGTTCGCTACTGTGCTCGGCGATGCCTCCGGCCCGCTCGTGTCCACCGCCGAGCATGTGTTGGCTGCGCTCTCGGGCCTCGGTGTCGACAATGCCGTCGTTGAAATCGACGGCCCTGAAGCGCCGATCATGGACGGCAGCGCCGCGCCCTTCGTGGCGGCCATCGATGCGGTAGGCCTCCAGATCCTCGACCGGCCACGCCGCTACATCAAGGTGCTCAAACCCGTACGAGTGGCTAAGGGCGATGCCTACGGCGAGATACGGCCGAACCCGCGCGGCTTCCGCGTGGAGGCAGAGATCGAGTTCGAGCACGCGCTGATCGGACGTCAAGCGCTGGCGCTCGACATCAAGGCGGAAACATTCCGGCGTGACATTGCGCGCGCGCGCACGTTCGGCTTCCTGCGCGATGTGGCGAGCCTGTGGAACGCCGGCTACGCGCTCGGCGCCTCGCTGGAAAATACGCTCGTGGTCAGCGACAACCGTATTCTCAATCCGGAAGGACCGCGCTTCCCTGACGAGTTCGTTCGCCACAAGGTGTTGGATGCCGTCGGCGACTTGGCGCTCGCGGGGGCTCCTTTGCTCGGCACCTACCGCTCCGTGCGCGGTGGCCACAAGCTCAATCACGCGCTGCTGTGCGCGTTGATGGCGGATGAAAGCGCTTGGACCTGGCTGGATGAGGAGATGCCGCGGCCGATCGTCGGCCACGCCGAGATTGCCTCCCGCCTGACGCCGGCCTTCGGTCCGGACCGGTCTTAAATTCAACCCCCGCAAGCGGTTACGGCTGCCACATTCCCGGCGGAATGGCGGCCTATTTGCTTGAGCCAACGGGGATTTATGGGCGGCGCGGGGCTGGGCGGCGGTTGAACCTCGCGTCGGGGACGGGATTCATCCGAGTGATGGCCGTGCTTTCAATGAGAACCGGGGCTGTGGAAAGCTGCGCGCGCGCCGCGACGCGCTTTGCTGCCTTCGCGCTGGTGGCGTTGGCGCTTGCTGCCTGTAGCCTGTTCGACAAGACCGAAGCCGTTGCGCCCGAGGAGCCCGCCGACAAGCTCTACAACGAGGGGCTCTACCTTCTGAACAGCAAGAAGGACGCCAAGAACGCGGCGAAGAAGTTCGAAGAGGTCGATCGCCAGCACCCCTATTCGGAATGGGCGCGCAAGGCGCTGATCATGTCGGCCTTCGCCTATTACCAGGCCAACGCCTACGACGACTGCATCAACACTGCCCGGCGCTACGTCACATTACATCCGGGGAGCCCGGATGCCGCCTATGCGCAGTTCCTCATCGGCGCGTCCTATTTCGATCAGATGCCCGAGATCTCGCGCGACCAGGATCGCACCGACAAGGCGATGCAGGCCCTCGGAGAGGTGGTCCGCAAATATCCCGATTCGGAATACGCCGTCGCGGCCAAGCGCAAGATCGAGATCGCCCGCGACCAGCTTGCGGGCAAGGAAATGGATATCGGCCGTCAAAATCTGAATTCCAAGAACTACGTCGGTGCCATCAATCGCTTCAAGGTCGTGGTGACGCGCTACCAAACCACGCGCCACGTCGAGGAAGCGTTGCTGCGGCTCACCGAAGCCTATATGGCGCTCGGCATCGTCGAGGAAGCGCAGACCTCGGCCGCCGTGCTGGGCCACAATTTTCCGGACAGCCGTTGGTACAAAGACGCCTATGCCCTTATGCAGTCGAGGGGCGTAGAGCCCAACGAGAACAAGGGCCATTGGATCAGCCAAGCATTTACCAGGTTGGCCTCGGGCAAGTTCTAGATCGGCGCGGAAGTCGCTTCGTCCACATCTGCCGGGCTTGACACCGCGAGCGGGCTACACCCAACTTGCGGCGCCTACAGCGCGTGGTCCCAGCCAGGTCCAAGCTCCGCCGCCGCGGGAATTCATCACCCCGATTTGCATGCGCGTCACCATCGGCGGCCCACGGCGGGGCATCCGGCAAACCTCCGGCGTCGGCCGCCCACGGGAAGAACAAGGTTGTACATGCTCGCCCGGCTTTCCATTCGCGACATCGTCCTGATCGACCGGCTGGATATCGACTTTGCGTCGGGCCTATCGGTGCTCACGGGCGAGACCGGCGCGGGCAAATCCATCGTGCTCGACGCCTTTGCGCTTGCTCTGGGCGCCCGCGGCGACGCTGCCCTCGTGCGCCAGGGCGCGGAGCAGGGGCAGGTGACGGCGGCGTTCGAGCTGCCGCCCCGCCACCCGGCGCGCGCGCTCATGGCGGCGAACGACATCCCCGCTGCAGACGAGGTTATCTTGCGGCGCGTGCAATTCGCCGACGGCCGCACGCGTGCCTTTGTCAACGATCAGCCGTTCAGCGCACAAGCGCTGAAGGCGCTGGCCGCGACGTTGGTCGAGATTCACGGGCAGCACGACGAACGAGCGCTCGTGGATGCCGTCGCACACCGCCGGCTGCTCGACGCCTACGCCGATTTGGAGGCCAACGCAGGAGAGGTCGAGCGGCTTCGGAACGAGCGGCGGACGCGCGCCGGCGCGGTNGCGGTCGCGGCGCATCGCGCCGAGGTGGAGCGGGCGCAGCGCGAGGCCGATTTTCTCCGCCACGCCGTGGCCGAGCTGGAACGGCTTGCCCCGCAACCGTCGGAAGAAACGATGCTCGCCGACAAGCGCGCCACCATGATGCAGGCAGAGAAGGTCGCCGGCGACATTCGCGATGCGCATGACGCCGTGGCCGGCGCGCAGTCGCCTGTCCCCGCGCTCTCCGCGGCGGTGCGGCGACTGGAGCGCCGCGCCGCCCAGGCCCCGGCCTTGATCGATCCGGCGGTGAAGGCACTCGATGCCGCGCTCGGCGCGCTCGACGAGGCGCGCGCGCATCTCGATACGGCGCTGCGGGCGGCCGACCACGATCCGAACGAATTGGAACGGATCGAGGACCGTTTGTTCGCACTGCGCGCGGCGGGGCGGAAATACAATGTTCCAATTGACGACCTCAATGCGCTGGCCGGCCAATATGCCGCCGATCTCGGTCTCATCGATGCCGGGGCCGAGCGCCTCGCGGTGCTCGAAGCCGCCGCGCAGGCGGCCGAGGCGCAATACCGCCAAGCCGCGGCGGAGCTCTCGCGCAAGCGCAAAGAAGCCGCCGCGCGTCTCGACGGCGCCGTCAATGGCGAGCTCAGGCCGCTCAAGCTCGAGCGTGCGAAATTCTTGACCGAGATCGTGAGCGAACCGGAGGCGGGCGGGCCACACGGCATCGATCGGATCGAATTCTGGGTACAGACCAATCCGGGCACCCGGGCGGGCCCGCTGATGAAGGTCGCCTCCGGCGGCGAATTGGCGCGCTTCCTGTTGGCGCTCAAAGTGGTGCTCGCCGATCGCGGCTCGGCCTCCACCCTCGTCTTCGACGAGGTCGATACCGGCGCCGGCGGCGCGGTTGCCGACGCCATCGGCGTTCGGCTGGCGCGACTTTCCCGCCGCGCTCAGGTGATCGCAGTGACGCATGCGCCGCAGGTGGCCGCGCGAGCGGAGCGACATTATCTGATCAGCAAGAGTGCGCTCGACAAAGGCGCGCGGGTGGCCACCCGTGTCGCTGAGCTCGCCGCCGACAAGCGCCGGGAGGAGATCGCGCGCATGCTCGCCGGCGCCAAGATCACCGCGGAGGCGCGCGCCGCCGCCGAGCGTCTGATCAAGGCCGCGGGTTAGGAAATGCCGCACGCGTAGCATGAGCATGCCGGACGCCAGCAAGATCCCTGTCGTCGATCTCACCGAGGCACAGGCCAAGGCCGAGCTAGAGCGGCTCGCAGCCGAGATCGGCGCGCACGACCGGCGCTACTACCAGGAAGACGCGCCGACGGTATCGGACGCCGCCTATGACGCGCTGCGTCGGCGCAACGAGGAGATCGAGGGGCGGTTTCCCGCGCTGGTACGGGCGGATTCGCCCTCGCGCAGCGTCGGCGCCCAGCCGTCGCAAAAATTTGCCAAAGTCCGTCACACCGTACCGATGCTTTCGCTCGGCAATGCCTTTGCTGATGCCGAGGTGGCTGAGTTCGTGGAGCGGGTGCGGCGATTTCTGCGTTTGCCCGCGGACGAGAGGGCGGTGTTCACGGCCGAGCCGAAGATCGACGGCCTCTCCTGCACGCTGCGCTACGAGAACGGCCGTCTGGTGCGCGGCGCGACCCGCGGCGACGGCACGGAAGGCGAGGACGTCACCGCGAATGTGAGAACGCTCGCCGACATTCCCAAAGAGCTGCGCGGCAAGAACGCGCCCGAGATCTGCGAGGTGCGCGGCGAGGTGTACATGACCAAATCCGCCTTCCTCGCGCTGAACGAGCGGCAAAGGGCGGCTGGGAAGCAGATCTTCGCCAATCCGCGCAACTCCGCCGCGGGCTCGCTGCGGCAGCTCGATGCGGCAATCACCGCTTCGCGGCCGCTCGGGTTCTTCGCCTACAGTTGGGGCGAAATGAGCCCGATGCCGGCTCAAACCCAATCCGGCATGATCAAGTGGTTTGCCGCCCGCGGGTTCAAGATCAATCCCCTGATGCAGGTCTGCGACTCGATCGACGCCATGCTCGTGTTCCATCACGAGATCGAAGCGCAGCGCGGGTCGCTCGATTACGACATCGACGGTGTCGTCTACAAGGTTGACCGCCTCGACTGGCAGGAGCGGCTCGGCTTCGTGTCGCGCAATCCGCGCTGGGCGATCGCGCACAAATTCCCCGCCGAGAAGGCAACGACCGTGGTCAAAGACATCGATATCCAAGTTGGGCGCACCGGCGCGCTCACGCCGGTGGCCAAGCTCGAGCCGGTCACTGTCGGCGGAGTGGTCGTGCAAAACGCGACGCTGCACAACGCCGACGAGATCGAGCGCCTCGGCGTGCGCCTCGGCGACACCGTGACGATCCAGCGTGCGGGCGACGTGATCCCGCAGGTGCTGGGCGTCATCATGGAGAAGCGCCCGAAATCGGCGAAACCGTACAAGTTCCCGAGCCGCTGCCCGTGTCCTCTCCACACGGCCGTGGTGCGCGAGACGACTGCTAGCGGCGAGGAAGGGGCGGTCGCGCGCTGCACCGGCGAGTTCGCCTGTCCGCACCAGAAAGTCGAGCACTTGAAACATTTCGTCTCCCGCCGCGCCTTCGACATCGAAGGACTCGGCGAGAAGCAGATCACGCTTTTCTTCGAGCAAGAGTGGGTAACAGAGCCGGCCCAGATTTTCACGCTCGAGCCGCGCAACGCGCGGATCAAGCTGCAGGAGCAGGAAGGTTTTGGCGAGGTGTCGGTCCGCAACCTGTTCAACGCGATCAGGGCGCGGCGTGAGATCGCGCTCGAGCGTTTCATCTACGCGCTCGGCATGCGCCACGTGGGCGAGACCACCGCGCGCGCGCTCGCGCGCGGCTACGGATCATGGCCGGCGTTCCACGAGGCTTGCCTCAGAATCGCCGCAGGCGACGCCGAGACGCGAGCCGAGATGGACAACCTCGACCAGATCGGCGAGACCGTGATCGACAGCATCGCCGCCTATTTCGGCGAGAAGCACAATCGAGGTATTGTGGAGCGACTGACGGCACAGCTCAAAATTCTCGATGCGGAAAAGCCGGCATCCGACTCGGCGGTCGCCGGCAAGACCGTGGTCTTTACCGGCTCGCTGGAAAAGATGACGCGCGACGAGGCGAAGGCGATGGCGGAACGGCTCGGCGCCAAGGTCGCGGGGTCGGTGTCGCAAAAGACCGACTACGTCGTCGCCGGTCCCGGCGCCGGCTCGAAGCTCGGCAAAGCCAAGGACCTCGGCGTAGCGGTGCTCTCCGAAGACGAATGGTTCGATCTCGTGCGCCAGGGTGCATCGTAGTGTCCTCTCCAGTGGCGTGCTCCCGCGCTCGGCTCGTGATTTCGCGTTCGCCGCAACGCGCTCAAGCTTGCCCGGTGCGGGTAAGCTCAGCCGCGCTGCGGCCCGGAATGCTCGCCACAGTGTTTCGCAAATGAACCCTCCGGAGAAAACCTCGTTCGTCGGCCGCTCGCTGCCGCGGCGCGAAGATCATCGCCTGCTCACCGGCCGCGGACAATTCATCGCCGATCTCGATCTGCCGCACATGCTGCACGCGGTCTTCGTGCGCAGCCCGCTCGCCCATGCACGCATTCGCGCCGTGGATCTGTCGCGCGCCGCGTGCGCCCCCGGCGTTGCCTGTGTCATGAGTGGCGCCGATCTCCTGCAGCTCCTGCCGCCGGTGCCGGACACCCAGCTCGCCCTTCCCAGCAAATGGACCGCGATCGTCCAGCACAAGTTCATCAACCCCCAACAACCGCTTCTGGCGCACGACAAGGTCCGGCACGTCGGCGAGGCCGTCGCCGTGATCGTGGCCGAGAGCCGCCATGCAGCCGAAGATGCGGCGCAATTGGTCGGTCTCGATCTCGATCCGCTTCCCGCCGTCGTCGACCCGGAGCAGGCATTGCGCGCGGAAGCCCCGATCGTGCACGACAGATTCCACACCAACCTGATCGGCGCCTTCACCATCGGCAAGGGCGACATCGAAGCCACGCTCGCGCGCTCTCCGCACCGGCTGCAGCGGCGCTTTTATCATCATCGCTATGCGGCCGCGCCCATGGAATGCCGCGGCGTCGTCGGCGCGCATGACCCGCGCACGGATTCGGTGACGATCTGGTCGGCGACCCAGGTCGTGCATTGGGTACGCCGCGAGGCGGCCGCGGTGTTGCGCCTGCCCGAGGCGCGCGTGCGCTGCGTCGCGCTCGACGTCGGCGGAGGCTTCGGGCTGAAGGGGCATGTTTACCCG
>VAZM01000628.1 GCA_005883135.1 Alphaproteobacteria bacterium | reverse complement strand
GCGTGTGTCGTGTCGTGGCGCTTCCCGCTCCGTCCGATCGCCAGAAGACGCAGATGTTCGCGCAGCGTTACATTGAGCAATTTCCGGCGGCGGGCGAGATCGTGATCTTCGACCGCAGCTGGTACAACCGGGCCGGCGTCGAATACGTCATGGGGTTCTGCAGCGAACACGATCACCAACGCTTTTTGGAGATGACCCCGCAAATCGAAAAATACATCGTGGACGCCGGCATCCGACTTCTCAAAATCTGGTTGGAGGTCGGACAAGACGAGCAGGAACGACGCTTCCAAGCTCGCATCAAGGATCCGCGGCGGCAGTGGAAGCTGAGCCCGATGGACCTCGAGTCCTACCGCCGGTGGTACGACTACTCGCGGGCTCGCGACATGATGCTGGAGAAAACGGACAGCAAACATGCGCCGTGGCACATTGTGCGCTCCGACGACAAACGGCGCGGCCGACTCAATTGCATCTCGCACATCCTGCGCTCGATTCCATATAAGGAGGTCCCGCACGCCAAAGTGAAGCTGCCCAAGCGATCCGATAAAGGCAAATACGACGATCGAGCCACGCTGAACGGCAGAAACTTTGTCCGCGAAGCATACTGACGAGCGGCGGCGTGGAGGTGATTGCATCCAGTCCCGAGGCTGATGAAACAGCAGCGTGCGCCAATATGGTTTCGGCATTTCCCGCCAGTTCGCTGGCTGGCCGACTATCGCTTTGAATGGTTGCCAAGCGATGTGATTGCGGGTGCCACGCTGGCGGCCTATGCGATTCCCGTTTCGCTGGCCTACGCCGCGCTGGCGGGTCTGCCGCCGCAAGCCGGCATTTACGGCTATCTGCTGGGCGGGCTCGGCTATGCCTTCCTTGGTTCCTCCCGCCAATTGGCGATTGGACCGACCTCCGCCATTTCCTTGATGATCGCCGGCACGGTTGCGGCAATGGCGGACGGAGACCCGCTGCGCTACGGCCAGATCGCCAGTCTCGCAGCTTGCATGGTGGCGCTGCTTTGCTTCCTCGCGTGGCTGCTGCGCTTGAGCATGCTGGTCCGGCTCATCAGCGACAGCATCCTCGTGGGATTCAAAGCCGGTGCCGGATTGACGATCGCAATGACCCAGGTGCCGAGCTTGCTCGCTGTTCCCGGCGGCGGGCATAATTTCTTCGACCGCACGATCCTAGTGGCCGGCCAGCTCGGACAAATCAATTACATTGTGTTCGGGCTCGGTCTGGTTGCAATTTTGCTGCTTGTGTCCGGGGAGCGGCTTTTCCCGGCGCGCCCGGTGGCCCTTGCCGTCGTTGCGCTGTCGATCGCCGTGGCATCGGCATTCGGCCTCCCTCGTCTCGGCGTGCCCGTCACCGGAGAGGTACCGGCTGGCTTACCGTCCTTTGCTCTGCCCGAGCTCCGCGTACGCGACGTCGAGGGCATCGTTCCGCTCGCTGCCGGCTGCCTGCTGCTCGCGTATATCGAAAATGGCCTCGACTCGCGGCAAGAATTCCTCGGAATTGGCGTGGCGAATCTCGCCGCGGGACTGGGGCAAGGCTATGCCGTCGCCGGCGGCCTGTCGCAATCGGCCGTCAACGATAAGGCCGGCGCCCGTACTCCCCTCGCGCTGATTGTTGCCTCCTGCGCGCTCGCGCTCTGCTTACTGTTCCTCACCGGCCTATTGGCGAACCTGCCGAAGGCGGTGCTTGCCGCCATCGTGCTGACCGCCATCTACGGGTTGATCGACTTTCCGGCGATGCTGCGCATGTGGCGCATCAGCCGCATGGATTTCTACGCCGCAGCGATTGCACTTGCTGCCGTGCTGGTCCTAGGGATCCTGCAAGGAATCCTGCTCGCCGCGCTCGCCTCCGTGCTGATGCTGTTGGCGCGCGCCTCGACCCCGCACGTCGCGTTCCTCGGCCGCATACCCGGAACAAATAGCTATTCCGATCTCGCCCGCCATCCGGAGAATGAACCGCTGCCGCATGCGCTTGCTTTTCGTCCCGAAGCGTCGTTGCTCTACGTCAACGCCGATGCGGTCTTGCAATCCGTGTCGAACCGACTTGCGGCGGAGGCCGCGCACGACATCCGCCTGGTCGTCTGCGACCTCTCGGCGTCGCCGCACATCGACCTTGCCGGCGCGCGCATGTTGCACCAGCTCCAGCTCGATCTTGCGGCCCGCGGGATAATACTGCGTGTCGTCGGGGCGCGAGGCCGGGTGCGCGACCTGCTGCGCGCCGAAGGCGTCGGCGAAAAGCTTGGGCGACTCGATCGGCGCGTGACGCTCGATGATCTGCTCGGCGGGGCCGGCAGGTAATCCAGTTTTTTACCAGACTGACTCGTCATGCCCGGCTTGTGCCAGGCATCCATGTCTCTCTTGTTCTTAACGCACGCAAGACGTGCCGCATCCGGACTCGCGGTTACCGAGTTCCGCACCATCAAAGCACCGCAAGTGGGGTAATCCCGACGAGCGGTCAATGCCCCTCCAAGAAGATGTAGTTCTGCCAGCTGCGCATGCGCAGCAGGATCTTCCGTATCATCGATACATGGTGCCAGTGCTCGGTGTAGATCGCGACTTGGGCGGCGGCCCCGAGTGGGATTTGGTATCCGGAGATGTCATCCGTAATGTCGATGAGGGCCAAGGCTCGGCCACCGGCGGTTCGCTCAGCAAAATCGACGAGCGCTCCCGTCGGCCTTGAATACGCGGCCGGGCACGGCGTCGAACGCAACCTCCGCACCGTCACCGGCCTTGACCCGCTGCAGCGAATTCTGCTGGAACGCCGCTCCCAACGCTTGGTCCTTCACATCCGTGTTGACGAAGACCATTGCCGGGCGTAGCGGCGCCGGGATCACGTAAACGCCGGCCCGCAACGCAACCTGCGTGACGAATCCGGGGCCTGGGGCGCGCGTGACGGTCTGATCGAGATCCCATTGCGCATCGCCCAGCTCGGCGCGTAGGCGTGCGACGCTGGTATTGACGCCTTCGATATTGGAGGAATAGGCGAGCCGCGCGCGTTCCTCCTCGGCTTTTGCTCCCGCCAGGCTCTGCTTTGCTGTCTCGAGATTGCGGGCGAAGGTATCGAGCGTTGCCTGGGCGATGACCCGCTTTGAGAACAGCTCGGCTTGCCGATCGTAGTTCTGCTGCGCCAACGTGACTTGCGCATTGGCTCGTTCGGTCCCCGCGGCGGCCTGGTCGAGCGACGCCTTGAGCTGCCGCACGTTCTGCTCGGCCTCCGCAAGCGCGGCCTTCTTCTGCTCAACGACGTATTCGTAAGGCTTCGGATCAATGCGAAACAGCACATCCCCTTCCTTAAGGGGAGCGTTCTCCTTCACCGGTACCTCGACCACGCGGCCCTTCACCGTCGGCAACACAGGTGTCACCGCAAAATAGATGCGCGCATTTTTCGTAAAAGGATGATTGTAGTTCATGATCAGCAGCAACAGCGCGATGCCGACGATTACGCCGAGCGCCGCGGTCGCGAGCGACCACTGATTGACCGGTATCCGAAAAAGCTTGAAAACCACGTAACAGATCGAAACATAGATCAGGATTAGCAGGAGTTCCATTATTGGGCCTCGCTCCTCTGGTTCTTCTCGAGGTCCGCCACTCGCCGCCGCAAGTCTTCGAGGTCGCTGAAGTCGGCCGTCGGCGTCGCGTCGACCCGCGCAGATGGATGCGAGATCCCCCAGCCCCGTTCGGGGCGGTACGCCATCGCCCAGATCCAGAGAAACGGCCACAGCGCGTGTAGGGTGAACAGGCTCACCCATCCCGCCGCATGGATGGCGTCCTGGTGCGGATGGTCGCGGGACTCGGCAATCTTGGCCGGAATGTCGTGGATCGCGATGATGCCGTAGAACAGCACTACCACCACGAAAACCAGCAGAAAGAGCGCGAAATAATTGAGAAACGGATCGCCTATCACTGCAACCTCCGTCCCCCGCCTACCATGAAGAAGGATAAAACAAGGGCCGAAGGAAGACCAACCGCTTGAGATGGACGCAAAACGGTTGATGCCGCGATGGACGACAAGTAAACATTGCCAGGACTTGCTGGCGTGCCTTGGAGGCCGGGGAGGAAAGCAATGCTCGCTCGGATCGGCGGAAAAACGCGGAAGAAAATCGGATTTGCGTCGGCGGCTTCGGCTGCGGGATTGCTATTGGCGCTGCAAGCCATTCCGGCGGCGCGGGCGCAGGTCACGCTGGACGTCGCAAAAATTACCTGCGGTCAATACACCGGCCATAAAATTACCAATTCGCAAAACATCGCCATCTGGCTTAGCGGCTATCACCACGGAAAACGCGGTGATCCGACGCTCGACACCCAACGGCTCCTCGCGGATGCGAAAAAGCTCAGAGATTATTGTTTTAAGAATTCGCAAACGCCGGTCATGGAGGCGGTGGAGAAATTGTTCGAGACGGACAGATAGGCCTCGTCCACGGATCAAGGACAAGATTGAGCGCGACCGCTCGCGATTGTGCTTACGGGGACGATACCATGCCGCCGCACGACTCGTCGGGCTGCGCGCATTCTACATCGCTCAGTCAAAGAATTCCCGGTCACGTTAGAGGCAGCCCGCTATTCGGCGCTCGAGACGCTGCGCGATGGACGGCGCGTCGAAATCCGCGCGCTGCGACCCGACGATCGGACGCGACTCGCCGCGGCCGTGGCTCGCACTAGCGCGCAGTCCCTTTATCGCCGTTTTTTCGAGATAAAAAGCCATTTCACCGAGCCGGAAATCGAGTTTTTCCTGAACGTCGACTTCGACAAGCACGTGGCACTGGTCGCTTTGGTCGAGGAAAACGGCGGGCCGGTGGTGATCGGGGGTGCGCGTTACATCGTCGTG
>VAZM01000109.1 GCA_005883135.1 Alphaproteobacteria bacterium | reverse complement strand
GGCATCGGAGCGATGCCGTTTCTGCTCCCGCTGCTGCTGCAACTCGGCTTCAATCTCACGGCGTTTGAGTCGGGCCTGATCACGCTGTCGAACGTCGTCGGCGCCATGGGCATGAAGACCGTGATTCCGATCATTCTGCGCCGGTACGGATTCCGCCGTGTCCTCATGGTCAACGCGCTGGTCAGCGCCATGCTGGTCGCCACGTGTGCGACCTTCACGCCGGGCGTCTCCTTCGCCTGGATCGTGGCAGTATTGATCGTCGGCGGCTTTTTTCGCTCGCTCGAATTTACGAGCATCAACACCATCGCCTATGCCGACGTCGATAATCGCCGCATGAGCCGCGCTACCGCGCTGGTCTCGGTCGCCCAGCAGGTCTCCATTTCCGTCGGCATCGCCATCGGCGGGCTCGCGGTCGATCTGACCTTGTGGGCGCGGGCACGCGACACCATCAAGGCCGCCGACTTTCAGCCCGCCTTCCTCGCAATTGCCGTGATCGCGGGAACCGCTTCCCTCCTTTTCGCGCGGCTGCCCGTCGATGCCGGGGCGGAACTCGCGCGCCGCACCACGGCGCCCGCCGCCGGGCCCACCGAGGCCAGCGATCAGCGAATGGGGTGAGGGTTGGCGCGAAACCCCGTCGCCAAGAGATAGAGCTCCGCCGAGTCGGGCCGGCTCGCGGCGGGCTTGACGTGCTTCACCTGGGAGAAGTCACGCTTGAGCGCCGCAAGCAGTTGAGCCTCGGTGCCGCCTTGCAGCACCTTGCAGAGAAACGTGCCGCCCGGGGCGAGCGCCGCGCAAGCGAAATCGGCCGCGGCCTCGGCGAGCGCCATGATTCGCATATGGTCGGTTGCGCGGTGACCGGTGGCATTCGCCGCCATGTCGGAGAGCACGACATCGGCCGGGCCGCCGAGCAGCGCCTTGATCGCATCCGCCGCGCCCGGCTCGAGGAAATCGCGCCGGATGAAGTCGACCCCAGGCGTCGGCGCCATGTCGAGGCGATCGATCGCGACGACCTTGCCCCTGCCCTGCCCACTCCCGGCACGCCGGGCCGCGACCTGGCTCCAGCCGCCCGGCGCGGCGCCGAGGTCGACGACGCGCGCGCCTGGCTTGAGCAGATGGTGCTTGTCGTCGATCTCGATGAGCTTGAACGCGGCGCGTCCGCGAAAGCCCTCGCGCTTGGCGCGGGCGACATATGGGTCGTTGAGTTGCCGCTCGAGCCATAGCTTGGACGACAGCGAGCGGCCCTTGCCCGATTTGATGCGCACCTTCAGCGGACGCTTGCTGGGGCCGACGTTCATGGGGTCGCCTCGGAAAACTCACGCCTAGATCGCGGCGTCCCTCGCCTCGCGGTCCCACACCCCGTCCTCGCGCATCATCTGCACCAGCATGCCTTCGCGTAACCCGCGGTCGGCAACCCGCAGCCGCTGACAGGGAAACGCGCGACGGATCGCGTCGAGGATGGCGCAACCCGCGAGCACGAGGTCGGCCCGGTCGGCGCCGATGCAGGCATTGGCGACGCGGTCTTCATAGCTCCAGCCCAGCAGGCGCTCGATCACGCGCGTCACCTCATCGTCCACCATCCAGCAGCCGTCAACCCGGCGCCGCTCGTAGCGTCTGAGCTCGAGATGGACGCCGGCGATCGTCGTGACCGTTCCCGAGGTCCCGAGCAGGTGCACATGCTCGCCGTCGAGCCCGCCATGTTGGGCGACGAATTCATCGACGAAGGCAGCGACCTCGGCAGTCATCGCGGCGTAGATTTCGCGCGTGACGCGGTGCCCGCCGTGGCGCTCCGCCAGCGTGACCACGCCGGCCGGCAGCGAGGCCCAGGCTTTGATCTTCGGCAGCGGCGGCCCGCAGCGTGTGGGCGGCGAACGCTCCAGCCATACGAGCTCGGAGGAGCCGCCGCCGATGTCGAACAGGATGACGCTGTCGGCGCGGGGATCGATCAACGGGGTGCAGCCGGTCGCCGCCAGTGTGGCCTCGGTCTCGCGGTCGATGATGTCGAGCTCGAGACCGACCTCGCCCGCGATGCGGGCGCGGAATTCGTCCCCGTTCACGGCCGCACGACACGCCTCCGTCGCGATCAGCCGCGCCCGGCTCACACCGCGGTTGCGCATCTTGTCGCGGCAGATGGCGAGCGCCGCCACCGCGCGGCCGACCGCCGCATCGCTGATGCGGCCGGATGTGGAGACCCCCTCGCCGAGCCGGATGATGCGCGAGAACGCGTCGATGACGCGGAAGCTGTCGCCGGTCGGACGAGCGACCAGCAGCCGGCAGTTGTTGGTGCCGAGATCGAGCGCGGCATAGGTCGCGCCGGAGCGATGGCTGCCGCCCTGGGCGCCGTCGTGGCGCGGATAGCCATGGGGCGAGCGACGACCCCAGCGGGACCGCTGCTCCGGCGCCCGCTCATGGAGAGGGTCGAGGCCGCCGGCTGCCCGGCCCTCGTCCTTCATCAAGTTCCTTCCCGCCGCGCCGAAGCCTTGCCTAGCTCGACGGCCACGGCCTTGTCCTAACCAAGATCGCGCCAACTGTAACACGCGGGCGCTCTGCGCAACAGATGCGCGCCGCGCGCATGGCGCGGCCCGAAATCCTTGTCGAGGCGGGTTGGCTCCTTTATCTCAAACCGCGCCGCCCGACCGGCTCAGCGCCGGCAGGCAGGCGCATCGAACTACCGCCTGCGGCCGACCGGCTTGCAGGCGATCTATTGACCAAGGCATTCGTTGATGAATCTGCAAAACGATCCGGAGGCTCTCGCGCTGATGAAGTTCGGCGTCGGCCAGCCGGTGCCGCGCAGCGAGGATCCGATCCTGGTGCGGGGACAAGGCTCCTACACCGACGATCGCAAGCTCGAACGCGAGGCCTACGCGGTGATGGTCCGCAGCCGCGTCCCCCATGGCGTGATCAAAGCGATCGAGACCTCGGCGGCGCGCAGCATGCCGGGCGTGCTCGGTGTCTATACCGGCGCCGATCTCGCCGGCTACGGCCTGCTCAAATGCGTGGTGCCGTTCAAGAACCGCGACGGTTCTCCCATGCTGCAGCCGCCGCGGCCGGCGCTGGCGACCGACAGGGTGCGGTTCGTCGGCGATCCCGTTGCCTTCGTCGTCGCCGAAACGCTGCTGCAGGCCAAGGACGCCGCCGAGGCCGTCGAGGTCGAGATCGATGCCCTGCCCGCCGTGGTGCGGCCGGAGGAGGCCGCGCGCCCCGGCGCGCCGCTCCTCTATGAGGAAGCGCCGGGGAACGTCGCGCTCGATTATCATTATGGCGACAGCGAGCAGGTCGCGGCCGCTTTCGCCAAGGCCGCGCATGTGACGCGGCTCAACCTCATCAACAGCCGCGTGGTCGTCAACGCCATGGAGCCACGCGCCGCGATCGGGGTCTACGACCAGGCCAGCGGACGCTTCACCTTGCATGCGCCCTCGCAGGGCGTGTTCGGCCTGCGCGCCAATATGGCCGACATTCTCAAGGTCGAGCCCAAGCAGGTGCGCCTCTTGACCGGGCACGTGGGCGGCTCGTTCGGGATGAAGTCGGGACCGTTTCCGGAATACGTCTGCGTGCTGCACGCGGCGCGCGCGCTCGGCCGCCCAGTGAAGTGGACCGACGAGCGCTCGGGAAGCTTCGTCTCCGACAGCCATGGCCGCGACCATGAGCTCATCGGCGAGCTCGCGCTCGACGGCGACGGCGCCTTCCTCGCGGTACGCATCACCAATTTCGGCAATATGGGCGCCTTTCTCTCTCACGTGGCGCCGATGCCGTCCACCATCAACATCGTCAAGAACGTGCAAGGCGTCTACCGCACGCCCCTGATCGAAGTCGCCACCAAGTGCGTGTTCACCAACACCTCCCACGTCTCCGCTTATCGCGGCGCCGGCCGGCCCGAGGGCAACTACTACATGGAGCGGTTGATCGATGTCGCCGCCGCCGAGACGGGGATCGATCGCCTGGAGCTGCGCCGGCGCAACCAGATCAGGCCGCGCGAGATCCCGAAGAAGACGGCCTCGGGTGGCAACTACGACAGCGGCGACTTTCCCGGTGTGCTCAAGCACGCGCTCGAGGCGGCCGATATCAAGGGCTTCGCGCGCCGCAAACGCGAGAGCCGCAAACGTGGAAAAGTACGCGGGCTCGGCGTGGGCAACTTTCTCGAGGTCACCGCGGCGCCGAGCAAGGAAATGGGCGGCCTGCGCTTCGAGGCCGACGGCACCGTCACCATCATCACCGGTTCGCTTGATCACGGGCAGGGACACGCGGCGCCGTTCGCGCAGGTGTTGAGCGAGCGGCTCGGCGTCCCGTTCGAGCGCGTTCGTCTCCTGCAAGGCGACAGCGACGAGCTTTTGGCGGCCGGCGGCACCGGCGGTTCGAAATCGATCATGCACGGCGGCACCGCCATCGTCGAAGCCGCCGCCAAGGTGATCGAGCAGGGCAAACAGATCGCCTCGCACGTGCTGGAAGCCTCCGCCGCCGACATCGAATTCGCGAACGGACGCTTCGTCATCGCCGGCACGGATCGCGCGATCGGCATCATGGAGCTGGCGGCGCGGGTGCGCGCCGGCCTCAAGCTGCCAGAGGGCGTGCCGGCGACGCTCGACGTGCGCCACGTCAGCGAGGGCCCCGGCGCCTCCGCCTATCCCAATGGATGCCACGTGTGCGAGGTCGAGCTCGATCCAGAAACCGGCACGATCGAGGTGGCGAAGTACACCTCGGTCAACGATTTCGGCACCATCATCAATCCGCCGATCGTCGAGGGCCAGCTGCATGGCGGCGTGATCCAGGGGATCGGCCAAGCGCTCATGGAGATGACCGTCTACGACGGCGACGGGCATTTCCTGACCGGGTCGTTCATGGATTATGCGCTTCCGCGCGCGAGCGATTCGCCCGAGGTCGCAGTGATCCACCATCCGGTGCCGGCAAAGACCAACGTGCTCGGCGTGAAGGGCTGCGGCGAGGCCGGCTGCGCCGGCTCGCTCACCTCGGTCATGAATGCGGTTGCCCATGCGCTGTCCGAATTCGGCATTCGGCACTTGGACATGCCGGCAACGCCCTACCGCGTCTGGCGCGCCATTCAAGACGCGCGCGCGGCGCGCACGGCCTGACCGGCGGCGCCGCAGCAAAACGAAAAATGACCCAAGCCGCCCAAGCCCTCCCCGCCAGAACCGCGAGCGAGAGCAAGCTCGTCGCCGGCGTGTGCTTTGCACATCTCGTGAGCCACTACTACATGCTCACCCTTGCGCCGCTGTTCGCGTTCATACGCGCGGACTTCGGCGTGACCTATACGGAGCTCAGCCTCGCGCTCACCGCCTTCAACGTGGTGTCGGCGGTATCGCAGACGCCGGTCGGCTTCTTCGTCGACCGCATCGGGCCGCGCGTCAATCTGATCGGCGGGCTCTTGCTGGGCTCCGCCGCCCTTGCCATCGCGGGCGCCGCCAACTCGTTCTGGGTGTTCGTCGCGATGTTCGCCGTCATGGGCCTCGCCAACACGGTCTACCATCCCTCCGACTATGCACTCCTCTCCGAGCGCGTGTCGCCGCGGCGCATGACCCAGGTGTTCTCGTTCCACACTTGCTCGGGCATGATCGGTTCGGCGGTCGCGCCGGTGAGCCTGCTGTTCATGCAGCACGCGGTGGGATGGCGCGGCGCATTTCTCTGCTCGGCGCTGCTGGGCGTCGCCGCGGCGCTGTTTCTGGCGCTGCAGGGCGAGCCGCCGCCCCTCGTGCGCGCAGCCCATGCGAAGCCGCACGGCGAGGAGGCAGCGAGCGCGTCGAGCGTCGGTTGGCGGCTGCTGCTGTCGGCGCCGATCCTGCTCAACCTCGTTTTCTTCGTCGTGCTGTCCATGGCCGGCGGCGGGCTCAACCAGTATCTCGTTGTCGCACTCGGCGCCCTCTACGCCACGCCGCCCACGCTCGCCAATACCGCGCTCACCGGCCTTCTCACCATGAGCGCGATCGGCGTGCTGCTCGGCGGCGCGCTTGCGGCGCGCACCGTGCGCCATAGCGTCGTGGCGTGCACGGGATTGCTGTTGACGGGCGCCGCCAGCACGCTCATCGCCTTCGTCGATCTTGGCGCGCTTCTCCTTGTTCTCACCGCCGCGCTGAGCGGTCTCGCCAGCGGCGTCGCCATGCCCTCGCGCGACATGATCGTGCGCTCGGTCACGCCGCTGGGCTCGTTCGGCAAGGTGTTCGGCTTCGTCACCACGGGCTTGCACATCGGCGGCATCGTGGCGCCGCTGATCTTCGCGCAATTCCTCGACCACGGGCATCCGCGCGCGGTGTTCCTCTTCGTCGCCGCCTGCACGTTGGTCGCCATTTCCACCGTCGTCTTCGGCATGTCCGGCCGCCGCACGGCGTGAGCGCTTTGCCAGCCGCGATCGCGGCCGGCCTGGGCGGGGATTGCGGCTTGGAAAGGCGCCAGAGATGTCCTAAATCTGCTGGCGACCATATTCGGCCATCGCCACCGCAAGAAGCGGCGAGGCTGGAGATGGAGCTAAGCCCTTCGCATTGGGGGATAGTTCAATGGTAGAACAGCGGACTCTGACTCCGTCAATCTAGGTTCGAATCCTAGTCCCCCAGCCATTTGATTTCGCTTGGCTCTTT
>VAZM01000108.1:2222-8654 GCA_005883135.1 Alphaproteobacteria bacterium | reverse complement strand
AGCCCGATTGCGAGAGCAATTATGATGTTTGGCATCATTGAGGAAACGCTTGGTCGTGAGCGTTGGTTTCCGGCGCTACTCATGGGAACCTTCGTTACTCGGGTCTCGGCGAAAACGCGCAAGCATGCGACGCTATTCGTGCCGGATGTTCCGAGGAACCTCTGTCGTATCCTGCGCGTTTCCTCAGCGGAGCCCTCATCACAAGAAACTAATTTCGAGGCCTCGATTGAGGGTTCCCCGATACCCGCGCCCTTTGGGTTTTCCGCCGCATGGGCGGGTTCTCGTATCGGCGATTGCCATATTACAGGCGCTACTCTTCGTCATGCTGGAAATCGCAATCACTCTGATTCTCGGCTTCGCACTCGGATACGGAGTGCGCGAATGGGCCTTCCGCCAATCTCACCGCGCGGGACAAAGGCGTGGCCGGTCCTTCTAAAAAATGCACCCAGGTTTAGTTGGGATGGCTCTGACCGCCGTCTGAGACTGAACAGATAGGTTATGTGCAATGGATCGGAATCCCGTTGAGGCGAGCGACGGCAGACTGCTATCGGCACCGAAGGTCATCGCGGCCGTTGTCGGGATAATTGGAATTGCGCTATTGGCTTTCCCCGACCCGATGCGAAAATTGGTAGACAACTTTGGGGCATTAAAACCATTGGGTCCAGCGGCCCATCTCGCTATCGAAAACCAGAAAGGCCTCACTAGCGAGCCACTGCCCCTCGGCATCTCGGTTGCAGACAGTTCTGGCGGAGAAACTGTCACCGTCGCAGGAATGCCAGAAGGCACCGAACTGTCACTCGGTACTGCTCTGGTGTCCGGTAGTTGGGTTGTGCCAGTGGCTGACCTTGACAAGACGTTCGTTGGCGCTCCCACGAGCTTCGTCGGCGCTGTGACCGCGAAGGCCATTCTGAATTCGCCAACCGGCAGGCCCTTAGATACGCGAAATATTCGGTTTGAATGGAGTGAGCCAGAATCTTATTCGGCACCTCCAGCTGGACAAACTGAACCAACGTGGGACTCTACCCCTCACACTTCCGGGCGAGCTGAGCCGACGCCGGCCCCAGGACCGATTCCATCCCCAGCCGCATCGGACACCGCTGAATCCTTTGTCGCTCCCCTACGAGCTGACCCAAGGCCGGCAGCCGCAGCACCCGCAACTGTCAACTGCTTGGCCTCGGCCGACGAGGTGCGAAAACTAGCGCCGAAAGCGTGGCCGAAGTAGACCTATGGCCCCCGGGGCGAGCGATGCTGGTACTCTGGCCGGAAACCTGTCTTTCCGAAGGAAATGCCACCTCAGGCTGAAGCGATCCCGCCGCCGCTTTCTGACGCATCGATCGATACTCCGTCGCAGGCAGGGTCCAATCAGACCCAATCGCCGCCCTGCCTAACCTCAGCAGCCGAGGTCCGAAAACTAACACTGCGCGCGTGGCCCAAATGGACTTATGGCCCCAACGGTGAGCGATGCTGGTACTCCGGTGAAAAGCCCGTCTTCGCAAAAGCACCCAAGTAGCAAGCCTTCAGTCCCGATCGCCGCGCAAAAATTTGCGACGAAGCGCCTCCAGGCTGTAGCCGCGGCAGCGCCCAGCAATCCGATGGTCGGCACTTTCCCCGCCTGCTGCGCGCGCGCCGCGAGCGGCCACGCCACCGCCGCGCCGCCGATGAGCGTGATGAACTCGCAACGTTTCAATTGATGTAGTTGCATTCGATCCCCCGCGAAGCGGGACCGCGCCCGCAGCATATCCAATTAGCTCAGCCGGAACCAGTCAGGCGCCTTGGCGGTCTTTAGATTGACCAGAACTCCACTTTTGTGGACTGCTGAACCGGCAGCTCGGTGGGCTTAGCGCCCTTGAGGATGCGGCCGGTTTAGATGCTGACCTGGCGGTACGCATCCGTCAGGCTCGCCCGTAGCTGATCAGACGCGATCCCGATATATTGCGGGAACCGCACGGCGTGCCGCCAAGCTGGAGCACCGCGTAGCCTCAGTTGACGACCTCATCTGCTCTCATCACGATTGCTGGCGGTATTGTCAGACTGAGTGTTTCCAAGGCCTTCTTGTTGATCACGAGACGGAAGCAGCTGGGCTGCTCGAGATGGGAGATCGGCGGGGCGCGCTCCTCTGAAAACAAAAGCGAGCCTCTCCGCTATCTCCCCTTTGGTTTTCCGCGGAGAAACCGATGATCACCCTCTATTCCTATCCCGAGCTGTTCGGTGTTGCCGACAACAACGGCTATGGACTCAAGGTATTCGCGTTCTTGCGGCTTAACGGTATGCCGTTTAAGCACGAGCACGTTTTTGATGCGTCAGCGGCGCCTCGCGGGCAATTGCCTTATATCGTCGATAACGGCGAGACTATCGGCGATAGTGACACCATCATCGCCCATGTCATCGCCAAGAACCGCTTGAAGATGGACGCCGCCCTAACCGCGGGGCAGTGTGACATGAGCCATCTGATCACGCGGATGCTCGACGATCTCTATTGGGTCATGTCGTACTCGCGATGGAAGGATGAGCGGTTCTGGCCGGCGTTCCGCGATGCACTGCTCCGAGAGCATCCGAGCCTCACGGAAGCCGGGTTACGCAAGGCGCAGGAATTCAATTTCCAGCGCTATTACTTCCAGGGCATCGGCCGCTATACCCCCGATGCCGCCTACGCGCGGGGGCTCGCCGATCTCAACGTGTTGGCCAATATCATTCCCGCGAACGGCTATGTGCATGGGGAGAAGCCGACCTGCATCGATGCAGGTATCTACGGTTTCATCGCCAATATCTTCTTCTATGATATTGACACCCCGCTCAAGCAATTCGTCGTGTCGGCTGCAAACATGGTACGCCACTGTCGTGCCATCCACGACGTGGTGATGGCGCATCCGCGATCGACGTAGCAGCACGCATTCCCGGCGCGAAGACCTAGTCGATCACCTCATCAGCGCGAGCGAGCAGCGCGGGTGGCACTTCGAGGCCGAGTACTTTTGCCGTCTTGCGACTGATGGCGCCTGCACCAGTAGGTCGGCCGGCTTCTCAGCTTTTAGGATGCGAATATCTAAGACAGCTCGTTGACTATCGTCTCGATTGTGTTGAATCGGCACGAATGGCAGGAACGAGAGGATACCTGATGGCCGCTAACACCCAAGTACTGGTGGTGGGCGCAGGTCCAGTGGGCCTGTTCATGGCAGCTGAGCTGAATCGGCATGGCGTTTCCTGCCGGATTGTCGATAAGAACAACGGGCCTACCCATGACAGCCGTGCCGCTAGCATTCAGGCCCGCACGCTCGAAATCCTGGAGTCCGTTAGCCTTGCGGACGAGTTTGTGCAGGCGGGTAACATCTGCCACGCCGCAGCCACCTATACTTCCGACCACAAACTCATCAAATACCTGACCTTTGATGAGTTGGACTCAGCCTTTCCCTTCGTTTTGCAACTGCCACAGAGCCAGACAGAGCGCATCGTGGCCCGCTATCTGGCGCGCCTCGGCACAGAGGTCGAACGGCGTGTTGAACTCGTTGGGTTCGAGCAGGACGAAGACGGGGTGCGTGCAACGCTTCAGCCCGCCGAGGGCGGACAGGAAACAGCCCACGTCTCGTATCTCATCGCCTGCGACGGCGCCCACAGTCCGGTTCGCCACGCGCTCGGTGTCTCGTTCTTGGGTTCCGATTATCCCACCGATTTCATAACAGCAGATGTCCAGGTTGACTGGAAGCTGCCTTGGGATCATCACGCCTTTTTCTTCGCTGCCGAGGGTATGCTCGCCTTTTTCCCGCTGCCGAGAGGACGCGCTACCCTCGCCGCCGATATTGGCCCCGCCCAGGGAGATCATCCGCCGTTGGGGGAGCCACGCCTCGAGGACCTCCAGGCGATATTCAATGTCCGGACGCCAGGTGGCGTGCTGAGTGATCCCATCTGGAGGGCGTACTACCGTGTCCACTGCCGTCAAGCGGAGCGATATCAGGTCGGCCGCGTCTTTCTGGTTGGGGATGCCGCCCATGTCAGCTCCAATATTGGTGGCCAGGGTATGAACACTGGTATGCAGGATGCATACAATCTCGGCTGGAAACTCGGACTCGTGCTAAACGCCAGATCTCCAGCAAGCCTTCTCGATAGTTACCATCCTGAGCGTCACCGAGCCGGGCGGGACATGCTTTATCTGACGGACCATTTGCACCGGGCCCTGCTCCACGAGGAACCGCATCTTTCGGTCTCGGAGACCCTGCGACAAAAATTGGCCACGGTTCTGGCCGGCCAAGAAGTGATGCAGCAGCGGATGCGCAGAGCCGTGGCAGAACTGAACATCGGCTACCGCCATAGTCCCATTGTCGCGGAGCACCACAGCTTGCTGCCAGGACCTCGCGGGGAGCACGCCAGTGTTCTTGGGTGGCATGATTTCGGCGCCGGACCACGCGCGGGAGATCGTGCTGCCGATGCCCGACTCATGCTTTGTCCCGGCCGTGACTCCGTTCGGTTCTTCCAGAGGTTACGTGGGACCACACACCACCTGGTGCTGTTCGCAGGTACCCTCGCGACGGGGGAAACGCACCGACGACTGCAAGCCTTGGCCGATGCAACCATGCATGATTACCCCGACCGCATCGAACCGCACCTGATCGTCCCACACGAGCTGCCCGAGGACCTGGTAGGCAAAGGCGAAATACTTTTGGATCCGAGAGGCGAGCTACACCACCGCTATGGAGCTCGGAATGCATGTCTGTATGTCGTCCGTCCCGACGGCTATATCGGCTTCCGTAGTCAACCTCCCGATCCCGAAGCGCTGAAATCGTACTTCAAGCAAATATTTTCCTAGAGAGGAGGGGGAACGTCGCCGAAGACGTTGTGATGTCTTAGAAAATGCATGAACGGACTCATGCACTGCGGCAAAATTGCATCGCTATTCGATCACCTCGTCGGCGCGGGCGAGCAGCGTGGACGGAATGGCCACACCAATCGCCTTAGCAGTGATCGGGTTTATAACGAGATCGAGACCGAGGCGCTCCTGACCGGTCGCAAGTTCGGCTTTGCGCAAGGAGACAAGACCGTGAATGCCAAGCGTGCCACCTCCCACCGATCGGGGATTGGTCCCTCCCGCGGCGGTGAACGGCACAAGGGCGGCCCCTTCTTCCTCGTGCTCACCGCGATCGGCGTCGTGTTCGGCGATATCGGGACGAGCCCGCTCTATACGCTTCCCGTCACGCTCGGGACCACCGGTCACGCGCTGCCGACCGCGTCCGACGTGCTGGGGGTCGTCTCGCTCATCTTCTGGGCGCTGATGGCGATAGTGTCGCTCAAATACGTCGTCCTCGTCCTGCGCGCCGACAACGACGGTGAAGGCGGAATCCTGGCGCTGTTGTCGCTGGTGGAGTCCGAGCGAATCGCGAACGGTCCCGGCATTCCGATTCTGGTCCTGCTCGGTATCGCGGGAGCGGCCCTGCTCTACGGCGACGGCGTCATTACGCCGGCCATTTCTGTGCTCTCCGCCATGGAGGGCCTCAAGCTGATCGCGCCAGCATTCGAAGACTTCATCTTGCCGCTGACGCTCGCAACCCTGATCGGGCTGTTCATGATGCAGCGCCGCGGGACCGCGAGCATCGGCCACCTGTTCGGCCCGGTCATGGTCGGCTGGTTTCTCGTCATCGGCGTGCTCGGCGTCATCAATATCTGGGCGGCGCCCGAAATTCTCAAAGCCGTGAGTCCGGACGCGGCGGCGCGTTTCGTGTTTGCAAATCCGCTCATCGCTTTCGCCGTGATGGGCGGCGTGTTCCTTGCGCTGACCGGCGCGGAAGCGCTTTACGCAGACATGGGCCATGTCGGGCCCACCGCCATCCGCCGCGCCTGGTTCGCGCTGGTGCTGCCGGCGCTGCTGCTCAACTATTTCGGCCAGGGCGCGCTCGTACTCGCCGATCCCAAGGCAATCGACAGTCCGTTTTACAAATTGGCACCGCATTGGGCGCTCATTCCGCTGGTCGGCTTGGCGGCGCTGGCGACAATCATCGCCTCCCAGGCGCTGATCTCGGGCGTCTTCTCCCTCACTCGACAAGCGATGCAACTTGGGCTTTGCCCGCGGATGCGGATCGTGCCGACGTCTTCGGAGGAAGCCGGTCAGATCTACGTGCCGACCGCCAATTGGCTGTTGATGATCGGCACCTTGTTGGTTGTCGTGCTGTTCAAGACGTCCCAGAATCTGGCCGGCGCCTACGGCATCGCCATATCTGGCACCATGTTGGTCACGACCATCCTGCTCTATCGCGTGGCCATCGACCGTTGGAGGTGGCCGCCGGCGGTTGCGATCTTCATCACCATGGTTTTCGGCGCAATGGACGCGACCTTTCTCGCGTCCAACTCGCTGAAGATTGTCGATGGCGGCTGGTTTCCGATCACAGTCGGTGGCGCGATGGTGGGATTGATGCTCTGTTGGCGGCAGGGCTCGTCGATCGTGCGCCATCG
>VAZM01000108.1:0-2154 GCA_005883135.1 Alphaproteobacteria bacterium | reverse complement strand
GGGGGTGTGGCTGACCAAGGTCGCGCACGGCGCATCGCCGATGCTGCTGCATCATGTCAAGAACAATAGCGTGTTGCACGAGACCGTGATCCTGATGACCTTCGTCGCCGATCGGCGGCCGCGCGTGCCGCTGGGAGAGCGCGATTTGATCGAGCGCCTCGGCCACGGCATCTATCGCATCCAGGTGCGGCTCGGCTTCATGCAGCCGCCGGACATTCCCTTGACGCTCAAGAATTGCAAGGTGCTCGGCTTCGAGGTCGATCTAGATCAGGCGCACTATTACATCGCCCATGAAATCGTGGTCCGTCGCGCAAGGAACTCGGCGATGGCGGCGGTGCCGTTCGCGATCTTCGCGTTCCTCACCCACATTGCGAGCCGTGCCCCTGATTTCTTCAAGATCCCCCATGAGGGGCTATCCGAAGTCGGCTTTCATATCGAGATTTGAGCGCGCTAGCAGCTTCGTGTATGCGTCGAAGCATAGCCGCACCGTCACCCGATACCAGACCGATTTGACCGACACAGAGTGGCGCGTCATCGCGCCGCACTTGCCGAAGCCCTGCGCGACAGGCCGGCCGCGCGAGTGGCCGATGCGCGAGATCGTCAATGGGATATTCTTGATAAACGCGCGCCGCGTCCTCATTCAATCACCTTGTCGGCGCGGGCGAGCAATGTCGGCGGGATAGTGATGCCGAGCGCCTTGGCTGTAGTTAGGTTGATGACGAGATCGAATTTGGTAGGCTGCTCGACCGGAATATCCGCCGGTTGCGCCCCGCGCAGAATTTTGTTCACAAACTCAGCGGCACGCCGGAACAAGTCCGGAAAGTTGGCTCCATAGGACATCAGGCCTCCTGCTTCGACATATTCCTGGACACCGTGCATCGTTGGCAGCCGCGCGCCAAGCGCCAGAGTGTTAATGCGAGCCAAGTTGGAGCTCACGAGGGGATCGGCACATACATACAGCGCTTGCGCACTACCCCTCAGGGATTCAAAGCCCGGCGCAATATCCTCGGTTCGCTGGATTTCGAGTGTGACCGCGTCAAGACTGACCATGCGAGCCGCATTCTTAACCTCGTTCATCTCCAGCACGGTTGCCGAATAGCCAGCATTGGCCATGATTGCCAACCGGCGCAGACCAAGTACGACCTCGCGCAAAAGTTCAAGTCGTTTGCCGATAACATCGGCCGATCCCATCGACAGCCCGGTAACGTTGCCGCCCGGCCGCGCTAAGCTGGCGACGAGTCCGCTATCGACCGGGTCTACTGCCACGGCAAAGACAATCGGGATGACCGACGTTGCTTGCTTCACCGAGAGGGCTGAATTTCCTCCCGCCCCTCCCCCCAGCGAACCTCGATTGCGACATTACGGTTCTCGATCCAACCGAGTTCGCGCAGGCGCTGCACAAAAACTGTGATCCATGGACCCCAACTTGAGGGCGTGGCCGAGCCTAGAAACCCAATGGTCGGGAGTTTCGACAGCTGCTGCGCGCGCGCCGCAAGCGGCCATGCGGTTGTCGCGCTGCCGAGCAGCGTGATGAACTGGCGGCGGGCGATCACTCGATGACCTCGTCTGCGCGGGCGATGAATGTCGGTGTCAGCTCGAGTCCAAGCGCGTTGGCGTTCTTCAGATTGACCGCGAGATCGAACTTCGTCGGCAGCTCGATGGGCAAGTCCGCTGGGTTCGCGCCTAGCAGAATTCTATGCACGTACCCGGCAGCACGCCGGAACAGGTCGGGAAGATTCGGCCCGTAGCCGATGAATCCGCCGGCCACCACGCCCTCCTTCGACTGAAACATCCCCGGCAGTCGGTTCTTCGTCAAAAATTCGATGATGCGGCCGACGTGAAGTTGGTGAAAAGGATCGTTGCTCACCAAGATGGCATCGGGCCGCTCGCGAATTATCGCAGCAAAGGCGGGTTCGAAGTCACCGACAGCGCGGACTTCGACTGGAGTTAGCGCCATGCCCGCTGCCGAAGCCGCAATCTTCGTCTCCTCGAGGGCAATCAAAGCAAGTTGCTCTCGCCCCATGCCGATGAAATTGGTCGGCCGGGTGAGTTGGAATTTGTTCGAGGCGCTAGGTTTGCGTGTAAGGGGAGATAAAGTGCGTTGAGGCTCAAGCGGCGGCGCGCATAGCCTCGCTCCCATGATGACCGTAATCC
>VAZM01000625.1:3322-3620 GCA_005883135.1 Alphaproteobacteria bacterium | reverse complement strand
GCGGCGCGGTAGGCGGCGAGTGCAACGTGATAGTCCTCAACCCCTGCGACATGCTCGACGAGGTTGTCGGCGTTGGGCTTAGAACAGATATCGATGCGGCAGCTAAAATGTGTACGCGTTTTTGCCGTTTTCTTTACCGTCATTTCTTTTTGCCCCATTCTTCCTCTTCTTCGCGCTTCACTGCCGGCGCGTCAGCGTTCTTCATCTTGAGCCAATCGAGCGAACGGCCTGAGCGGTACGTCGAGCCCTTGTGCTTCGACACTATACCCTCCAAGCCCATCTTGCAGGCGTGCGCGAA
>VAZM01000625.1:0-3196 GCA_005883135.1 Alphaproteobacteria bacterium | reverse complement strand
CTCGCGCCGCAAGTCGTCGCCGCTCAGCTCGATCAGGTCGAAGGCATAGAGGAATACGCTCACATCATGCCGCCGGTAGCGGATGCGGTCGAAGCTCGGCATGCCGTCCTCGTCGCAGCACACCGCCTCTCCGTCGATAATGCAGGAGCGGGAGCGCAGGCGGGCCAAGGTCTCAAGGATCAGCGGGAAGCGATAGGTGAGATCATTGCCAGGCAGGCTATAGAGCCTCACATGTACGCCAGTCTTGCGAGCAATGACCCGAAACCCATCGTGCTTGATTTCGTGCAGCCATTCGGTGCCTGAGGGCAACCTGTCGGTCTTGGTGGGAAGGCACGGCGCGATGAACCCGGCCGGGAGGGTACGTTGCAACATAGCGCCGATAGCTAACGGCTGTAGCTGCGCATCTCAACAGTTTTTCGATTGCGCGTTTCGAGCGATTCGATATCGTAGGGCTATTTTCCGGCAGAGACCGTTCAGTCCGCATTTGCGGTTCGTCGGCTGAACATGAATCTCATTCTCGGCAAGAACCATATTGCGAATGCGGCAGTGAGCGCCGCGCCCAGTGCCCACAAGAGATAGTTGAGCCAGGACGACTCGACGCTCCCCGCGCGATCAATCTCATTGATCTCGTTCGGGTCGACCATCTGCACCGCATTCGATGCGCCGTCGGCGGTGTTGATGCTCGTCCCCGGCGTGCCGGCAGCGTCTTGGGTAGTTGGAGAAACGGGCCAAGCCGTTCCCGCTGTCGCAACCAGACTTCCGCCCCGGCTTTCGTCATTGAGAGGTTGCTCATCCGCACCCGAAGCGGCGGCCGCAGCAGGAGCAGCTTCGGGCGCCTTCTGCGACACGGCGGCCGGCGCCTGCACCGGGGGCGCTGCCGGTTTGCTCACCTTGGCGCCTGCAGGCGCTCGCGGTGCTTCTCGATCGCGCTTTGCATGCGCCTTGTCATTGGTGCTTGCCGGCTGCTTGGCTTTCTTTTGCGGTTGAGCCGACTTTTTTTGCGGCTCATCAGGGACCAGCTGATCCGGCGCTTGAACAGTTTCCTCTATCAACGCCTCCGACCTGATGGGACACGGGTAGCGATCGTCATCGCAGGCCCATGCACTCATTAATGGCAGACACGCGAACACGCCGACCCCAGCTATCCCGATTGCGAAAGCACGCAGCATTACAACTCTCCCATCCCCTAGAGGTAGCTGGGGATATATATCGGCGGGTCGCAATGGCGTCACATTGACCTAAATGGGGCATTCTTCGCGCAATCCGGCGGCGGAAAGGCGACGTTTTTTTCCCACCGCACGATATTCCTTAAGCCGCTCGGCTTTGGCCCGCGCGGGTTCCTGCGCCCGCCGCTAGCTAAGCAGGCTCGCAATTGAGATCACAATTCCGGCGATCCATGCGGCCACACAAGAAACCAGCACAACGTCGCTGAGGAGAATAGGCATGCTCGCGTCTCCCCCTAAGAATGGGCGGGCGGCACGAAGGCGCGCAATGGGTAACGGACGGGGTGTCCTCGCGCGCGTCGGTGCGGCGCCCGAGCGGGACGGTGCAGCGCGAGCGGTTAATGCAAGGTTAAGGCGGCGTCTGTGGCTCTTCGCAGGTGCGTTCGGCCCTAGCTGCATGCAGTGGTACTCTTGCTATCCCACGCAACACAAAGAAAAGCCCCGACTGAAAGTCGAGGCTTCAAGTAACACCTTCCAGAGGGGAACATCCGTCCCGCAGAGCGGGTCTGACAAAGTTAGGGTGCGGCTAAAGCCGCTCCCGAATCAAGGGCCGGCTGCGCTGGCGGTGTCGGCGCATACTTTCGAGATTGCAGACGCGGCAGTAAGGAGTGCCGTTCGTCTTGCGACGGACCTCATTCTCGCTGCGCAGGTGGCCGTGCAGGCAGTGGGTCCTCAACGAGTAGCGCGGCCGGCCGCGCGCAGTTAATCCCTCGGCCCTCCTCGCGGCCGCGAGCCGCTCATAGGTGAGGCGCTCGCACTCTTTGCAGCGTCCACTCGGTTCCTTGGCGTGACCGCGTCGGCAGATTGTGCTCAGCATCACTTCCGCCACCTGACGCCGCAGCATTCCGCCTAGGGTTTCGGACAGAGAGAGCCCCCGGTCAGGCGCCAGACCGGGGGCCATGCTCATGGCTACTGTCGCCTAGCTGAATAGGCTTACCGCCGCGATCCCGAGTCCTGTTAGGAACGCGGCTCCGCATGAGAGCAGAAGTAAGGTTTCGCCCATGCATTCCCCCAGCGTCATGAGCACGACGAGTATACTCTCTGCGCCTCAGAATGAATTAGGCGCTGCCTTCCGCCCAGTAAAAAGATCCCTGACTGTTGTGCTGGCGCAACACCAGCGCATGCGCACACCGATCGCACCAGGGCTGCCGCTATGCATCTACAAATCGTAAAGGCACCCGAAGGAGTTGCGGGGCGGTATGTTGCAAATGGGCGACACAATATTAGGCAATGCAGGTTGGCCACGAGAATGGAAGAACCGGATGGAACCGAATAAGGCAGTGGAATGTTGGATGACCATTCGGGCCTGGGGGATGCCACTCCCGAATATTGGATCGATGGACGGCAACACAGGCCGCTCCGAAGGCGCCACAGCGGAAAAGGCCGTGCCGTTCCCGTGCGCTGTCCGTGATCCTAACCGTTCGTTCGTTGAAGTGCGCGCTGGCGAGCCCCGACTAGGGGCTCGTAGCGCTCGCGTGCTTGCCCAAGATTCTGTCCCAACACACGCCAACTACAAAGCTCAGCACGGCCATGGCTAGGAATCCGAGGGCCTCATACCTGCCGCTCTTGCCGCCATCAAAAAATCTTGCGACAGCTATAAAAGAGAAGGTGAACGGCAGTGGGACCCAAATGAACGATTGTTGGGTGCGCAGATATTCAAGTTCTTTTCCTTCATCTCGAAGCCGAGCTGGAATAATTCTGTACCAATACACGGCAACTACGAAGCTCAACACAGCCAGCCCTAAACATGCCAGCGCTCGATAACTCTGTCCTTCCAAACCTTTTTCGATAGCTACCCATAAAAAGATAAATGGCAGCGCTGCCCCCATGAAGTAGCGCAAAGCACACAGAAGGCGGTACGGAGTTTCCAATTCAGCCATTGGTCCGAGCGCTGTCGGGGGATCGTGCGCGGGTTGAGGGTTCCGGGTCGGGCAACCCATCGCCGCGTTAGAGGTCCTATTTCCGCCGCCAAT
>VAZM01000107.1:13362-15548 GCA_005883135.1 Alphaproteobacteria bacterium | reverse complement strand
CCGCGCCAGGTGATTTTCTCAAGTCGCGTCGCCGCCGCTGCCAGGCCCGTGAGCAGCGGATAGACGAAATAGGTGAGGATGGCGATCGGCACCTCGACGACCTCGACCGCCTTGAAAATGAGAAAGACGTTGCCGGCGAAAAGGACGCCGAGGCCGAGCGAGATCCATGTCGCGCGCGCGGTGAAGGCGCCGCGCGGCGGCACGAGCTTGAGCCAGACGAACAGGAACGCGACGCCGAGTACGGCGCGGACAGCCGAAGTGGTGAGCACGTCGGCGCCGTCGATGAGCACGACCTTGATCAGCACGTCGGCGCAGGCGAACGAGGAGGCGCCGAGCACGGCGGGGCCGATCTGCGCCGGACTACTGTGCGGGGTCGAGAGCTTGGTCACAATGCGGATGCGCTATGGCGGGACGCAGATTCTGGGCGCAAGTTCGATCGCGAGGAACTTGGTCAAGGCCGGAAGCCCACCCTTCGAGGCGATCGACCCCAATGCCTGATCTATGAACAGACGGCGGCCGTCGAGTCGCCCCATTGTAAACACCTCAATATCATGCCTATCGGCGGCTCAGCTTGTTTCTGCAGCCGCTTTCTTTTTCACGCCGGCTTTCGGCTTAATCTTCCAAAGCCGGGCCGTGTTCTTCCACATGATCTTCTCCATGTTCTCCGGCGAGATTGGATCGACGCCCAGCTTGTTTGCGACATCGCCAAAACTTTGGAACATCCCGACGGCCATGTGGGTGTGCGAGTTCTCGGACCCGAAACATAGCTTGTCATAGCCGCACAGGTCACCGATCCGCTTCACTGTCTGGAATGTCATCTCAGCGCCGAACCAACCCCAGTAGGCAAAGTCGACGTGGAAATTTTCCCATTTGGCGACGACCGCGAGGCATTCCTCCACCCAGGGCCAGCCGACATGGGCAATGACGACCTTCAGCTCGGGAAAGCGCGCGCCGACGTCATCGAGCAGATAGGGATGTTGGAACTTCATCGGCGCGTTTTTGCATGGTGTCCAACCCATGTGGACTTGCATAGGCACGTCCAGTTCGACGAGTTTTTCGTAGACAGGATTGAGCCGCTCGTCGCGCGGATCGAAGTGGTCGTATGAAGGATAGAGCTTAAAGGCGTTAAATCCATGCTGCTTGATGCACCGCTCGATTTCCCTGACGGACCCTTGGATATCACGGAACGGATCGACGCTCCCCGTCAATGCAAATCTGTCCGGCGCCACCGCTTTCACCTCCAACATAAAATCATTCGGCGTATAAGGTCCAGCATCGTTCGGGTAAACCCGGCGATGATCCGACGTCATGATGCACATCACGTCGATGCCAACCTGATCCATCTGGTAGACGAGCCGTTCCCCGACCGACATCGTTGGACGATCGTAGGTCCACTGATGCACCCCTCCCCACACGCGATAGAGCTCCTCGATCCACCAGACCGGGTAATGTTTGTTCAACTCTCCGGCGTGAACGTGACAATCGATGATCATTGAGCAGTCTCCTTTCTTCTGTTCCAACAAAAGCACGGCGCGCGCAGGTTTCTTCTAGATCGCTCCCAGATATGAGCGCTGAACCGTCGGATCAGCGATGAGAGTGCTACTCTTCCCTTCGAGAGCTATCCGGCCGTTCGCCAAAATATACGAATAGTCGGATAGCTTGAGTGCTTGGTTCGCGTTCTGCTCGATAAGCAGAATTGTCTTTCCATTTTGGTTCAACTGTCGCAGCGTCACGAAGATTTGCTTTACGATCAAAGGCGCCAATCCGAGCGTGGGCTCGTCGAGCAAGAGCAGTCGCGGATGCGACATCAACGCGCGGCCGATTGCCAGCATCTGTTGCTGGCCGCCGCTCAGGTCTCCTGCACGGTTGTTTCCCCGTTCCGCCAAGACCGGGAACAAGCTATAGATCCATTCGAGATCGCGCCGCATTTGAGCCCTGTTTGCGCGCGAATAGGCACCCATCTCCAGATTGTCGACGACCTTCATGTCCGAGAACAGCTCGCGCCGTTCCGGCACCACGGCGATGCCAAGCCGCACGATTTGGTGCGCCGGAATTCTGCCGATTGGCCGCCCTTCAAACCGGATGTCATTGGCTGTCGACCGGTTCAATCCGACGATGGTGCGGACGGTCGTGGTCTTACCAGCTCCGTTGGCGCCCAGGAGGCTAACGATCTTGCCTTCGTCTAC
>VAZM01000107.1:10813-13307 GCA_005883135.1 Alphaproteobacteria bacterium | reverse complement strand
TAGGCTTCGATGACGCGCGCATCCTGTTGAATTTCGCTGGGCGGCCCCTCGGCCAACTGCACGCCGTGATCCAACACCATGACCCTGTTCGACAGCATCATCACCAACCGCATGGTGTGGCCGATCAGTAGCACGGAGATACCGAACTCCTCACGAATCCGGCGAATCAGATCCATCAGGAAATCCAGCTCGGACGAATTCAATCCGGCGGCGGGCTCATCGAGCAGCAGCAGCTGGGGTGCTGATGCCAGCGCGCGGGCAATTTCAAGAAGACGCTGATGTTCGAACGCGAGGCTGTTAGCTTTCTGATTGGCATAAGGTCGAAGCCCCACGAACTGCAGCAGGTCCATGGCGACATCACAGTACCGCGCCTCCTCAGCTCGCTCTGCTTTGGTGCGCAGCGCCGCCTGAAGCAGCGAACTCTTCAATCGGACATGCGCACCGACACGGACATTGTCGAGGACAGTCATTTCTCCGAACAGATCCAAATTCTGGAAGGTTCGAGCAATTCCAAGCCGGGCACGGGAATGCGCCGACCAGCTGGTAACGTCGACCCCGTCTAGCAAAATTCTCCCGGTGTTTGGACGATCAAGACCCGATATGAGATTGAAGAGCGTGGTCTTTCCTGCTCCGTTCGGACCTATAACGCTGAAGATCTCATTGCTGCCAAGCGTCAAGTTGATGTTCTGCAGGGCTCTGAGGCCGCCGAAGCTCACATCGAGATTCTCGACCTTAAGAAGCGTGTTGGTTTCCGAGCGTCCGCGGCGCTGCAGCGTGGTGGGCTGCACGTGATGGGTCGCGACCTGCCCGCTGACGGAGTAACCGTTCTTGGCCGGCAGCACGCCAGTGAAGTGCTGCCGGATGAAGCCAATGATTCCGTTCGGTAGAAAAATGAGCAGCAGCAGCAGCAGAAAGCCTGTAAGAAAATCCTTGTACTCGGCGGCGCCGCGCAACAGCTCCGGCAGAGCGGTCAACATAGTGCCGCCAATTGCTGCCCCGACGAGCGTGTTGATCCCGCCCAAGATCGCCATCGTGACATAAAGGATGGATATCGGAAAAACGAACGCGTCGGGATTGATAAATTGCGCAAGCCCGGCGAATAGCCCCCCGGAAATCCCTGCATAAAAGGCGCCGAGTGCAAAAGCCGTGGTCTTGTAATGCGCCAAGTTTACACCCATGCCCCGCGCCGCCAGTTCGCTTTCGCGAATGGCGATAAACGCGCGGCCGTGTTTCGAATCGACGATGTTCCGCGCAAGCAGAAACAGCACCGCCGCAATTGCAACGATCGCGACGTGAAATTCTCGGGGGAATAGCTCTCGCCCGAAAAAAATCGGCGGCGGCACGACCATGCCATTGGGCCCGTTGGCCAGCTCGTACCAGTTCTGCACAATGATCACCACAATCAGGCCGAACCCGAATGTGACCATCGAAACATAGAGTGGCCCAAGCCGAAGCGCGGGAAGCCCGAGAATGTAGCCGGAGACCGCCGCCAACAATGCGCCCAAGGGGACAGCAAGCCAATACGAAACATCGAGATTTACAACGAGCAGCGCCGTCGCATAGGCGCCGATTGCCGCAAACCCTGCTTGACCGAGCGAAATTTGCCCGGCGTGGCCCATGACCAGATTCACGCCCAGTACCGCGATGACATTGACGATCGACAGGCTAAGAACGAAGAGCGAATAATTGGATGATATGAACAATGGCGCGGATGCACAGGCACCGAGCACAACCGCAATTGCTCCGAACGTCACGCGTTTACGCGCTCGGGGTGTCACGCCCGTTTTCCTTCGGCTGCGCCGAAAATACCTTGCGGCTTCACCGTCAAGACCAGCACGAGCACGACGAAAGAGATGACATCCTTCATCGAGCTTGCGATGTAGACCCCACCCAGATTTTCGATGATGCCCAAAAGAAAGCATCCGGCGATTGCGCCAGGAATGCTGTTAAAGCCACCGAGAATGGCGCCGATGAAGCCTTTGATGCCGATCGTTCCCATTTCAGGCGTGATGATGATCAACGGCGCGAGCAACACGCCGGCCGCCGCCGCCAGCCCCGAGCTGATCGCCCACACCAGTGAGAATGTTTGGTTGACGCTGATACCCACGAGAAGTGCCGCCTCGCGGTTCTCCGAGGTCGCTTCCATCCCTTTTCCGAGCTTGGTCTTGCGAAAGAACAGCATGAACGCGCAGACCAGCAGGACCGCTATGGTGATGATGCTCAAGCTCAAGGGCGTGATCGCGACGCCGGCAATGAGGAATGGATCAGCGGATAAGATGGACGGAAAGCGGCTCACCTCGGAACCGCGCAGGATTCGAACGCCGGCCCGGATCATCTGCCCGACTGCAACTGTCGCCAGGATCAGCGTGACCACCGGCGCGTTCAACAACGGGCGGTAGGCAAGACGTTCGAGACCTGCGCCGAAAACCCCCGAAAGCACAACCGCCGACAGAAAGGCGAGAAAGTACGGGAACTCCAGGTCCGAGTAGAGATA
>VAZM01000107.1:9133-10736 GCA_005883135.1 Alphaproteobacteria bacterium | reverse complement strand
CAAAACCCAAGCCGACGAGCGCGTACAAGCTGCCGAGTGTGATTCCGCTGATCAGAACCTGGGACAGTAGTTCCACGACACGCTCATTCGCCGCAAGGAACGGGTCAACAAGCCCCCCGGTTCATCCATGCCGATATGCAAATGCCGTTGGGTCTATCGACCGCTGCTCTGCGCCACCGCTTCCCATTTCAGATCGGGAGCGACCCTGACGATTTCGACCTGAGTTGTGCCCTCGTGGTTATCGTTGCTGTAACTGATGGGGAACGTCACTCCGACATCGAAGTTCTTCATACTTTCGAGCGCGTCGACGAATGCTTCGCGTGTCACATCGCGGCCGACTTTATCGAGCGCAGCCTCGGTAATCTTGCCTGCGGTATAGGCCGCCATGTCATATTCCGACGGGCGCCCGGGAGGAAAACCGTCCGGGTAGAACGCTGCTTTGAGCTTCTCACGATAGGCGACGACGCTCGGTTTGTCGGATCGTTCCGGGATCTCGGGAACGACGAGGACCGAAGTGAAGCCGGCCGCCGCCGGTCCGGCGCCTCGCTGCAGCAGCGGGGTGGACGTGCCCCCGCCTCCGAACAGTTTCGCCGTCAGGCCGAGTTCCTTCGCTTGCCGCACGATGATTCCGGCCTCCTGAGCGAACGCGTAGACCAGCAGACCGTCGGGATTGGCGCCTTTGATGCGAAGCAATTGTGCGGTGAAGTCTTGATCGCCTGGATTGTATCGTTCCGTAGCAACGGAGGACACTTTATATTTTTTTTTCAGCACTTCGTCGTAAATCTGAAAGCCGCCGACGCCGTAATCATTGCTGTTGTAGATGATCGCCGGCCGTTGGATCTTTTCGTGATCCATCATCCAGTTGATGATGCCTAATGCCTGGCTGTCCTCATTCGCGTAGATACGAAAGATGTAGCGCGAGAATGGTTTCATCAAATTGATGTTCGATGAAATCGAGGAAACGAAGGGCACCTTTTCGCGGGTGATGATTTGACGTACCGGCAGCGTCGACCCACTTACGGACCCGGAGATCAACATGAACACCTGGTCTTGATCGATTAATCGCCGAATTGCGGTCTGCGCCTCTTGCGGCGAGCCCGCGTCGTCATAAGAAATGAAATTTATCTTCCGTCCGTGAATGCCGCCCCGATCGTTGACGTCCTTGACCCACACTCGCACGCCGTCACGCGCAGATTGTCCGAGGAGGGCCACTGGCCCGCTGAGCGGCGTCCACATACCGATGCGGATTTCGTTGTCAGTTATACCGGGCTCGGCCCGAACGAGTCCTCCGGACAAGGCAGTCGCAACAGTCGCGAGTACAAGGGCACGTAGCTTGCGCGTCACTGGACCCATGGCAGCCTCCTTTGAGACTCGATGTTCAAGACGGGAAGTCAAGGTCCCGGAAATCGTGCCGATGTCGCTCGGCGCGGCGAATATTCGATCAGGTCAAAGCATCGGCCATTTCGGTTTGATCCGATCCCAAAGGCCGGAATCGGTCGCAATGCGCTCGCCGCGCTCCTTCGCTTCCGCGAAGGCACGCTTCTCGTCGATGCTCAGCACGACATCGTTCTCCATGAGTATACGGCCGTTGCAGATTACGGTG
>VAZM01000107.1:0-9088 GCA_005883135.1 Alphaproteobacteria bacterium | reverse complement strand
GATGTCGGCTTTTTTACCCGGTTCCAGCGAGCCAATCTCGTCGCTCCAGAGCGCCGCCTTCGCGCCATTGAGCGTGGCCATTTCAATCACGGTTTCGGGAGGCATAATACTGGGGTCGAGACGCTGCGCCTTGGCGCCGCCGGAGGCGAGAAACATTTCGCGCACGATGTCCAGATAGTTGCTGGACATCGCCGCATCAGAGCCCAACGCAACCGTGATGCCGAGTTCGATCATCTCCGGGAAACGCCCGAATTCCATGCTCGCCAAACCAAGGCGGTAGCCCGTGGACGGGGTGCATGAGATCTTGAGGTCATGCTTCATGCTGAGGACGATTTCCTTCGGTGATGCCCAGCCCATGTGAATGAGCACCATGTTCGGACCCAGCGCTTCGAGTTTTGCCATCCGTTCCACGTCGGACACGCCGTATCTGGCACGGGAGGCGGCAACTTCGCCGAACGACTCGGACGCGTGCATCACCAGCCCCACTCCATTTTCGTCCGCCTTCTTCTTGATCCGTCGAACGAGTTCATCGGAACAGCCGGACAGGATGCGCAGCGCAAACCAGCAACGGATGCGGCCATCGTGCATTCCGTTGAGTTCCGTGACCATTTGTTGAGCACGCTCGACGGCTTCGTCGGTGGTTTCGCGGAACCTACCCTTCGGCAACTCGCCGATGGGGGTCGAATGCAGGTCGAAGGCGGTGCGCGCGATAACGCCCCGCAGTCCGCTCTCGCCAACCGCCTTTGCTGTTTCGCGTGGGAAATAACTGCCCGGATCGATAAAACATGTCGTGCCGGCCCGGATCAGCTCAAGCTGGCAGCACAAGGCTGCCCAATAGGCGTCTTCAGCCATCATTGCCGTCTCGTAGCCGTAAAGGCGTTCGAGCAAATGAACATTGATCTCGCAGCCGTCAGCGAGTCCCCGCCCCAGCTGCTGAGTATTGTGCACATGCGTGTCGATCATTCCCGGGAGCACCATTTTCCCGGTGGCATCGATCACTTTCTGTGCCTTGTGTTTTGCTGCAAGCTGGTCGGTTTTTCCGACTTCGACGACCCGATCGCCTTCGATGGCGACAGCGCCGTCGACGAAGATGCGCCGGTCTGGATCCATGGTCACCAGCCAGGCGGCGTTCTTAATTAGGATCGTAGCCATTGGCAGCCCCCTCCCGCGTTGACCAACCGCAACTAAGTCTAATATCCTATCTTTAGGACTAGTGGCAATAAAGCCGACCGGCAGCAAAGCCTAAATTTGCCGCACTTGGGGTGATTCCGAGCTCGGAAGGCAGGAGCGAGGGGCATATGCGGTCGACAGTGAAGCAGACCGCCGCGGCATCAATCCTTCCGGCGATTGATCGCCAAAGTGGTGTGCCGCTTTATTTGCAATTGGCAGCGGCGATGCGGCAGCGCATCCACCGCGGCGATCTTATACCCGGCAGCAAAATTCCCTCGCTCGGCGATCTGCAGACAGAATTCGGCGTGGCGCGCGTGACCGTGCGCCAAGCGATGGACCGCCTGGAGCGGGAAGGTCTGATCAGCCGGCACAAAGGAAAAGGGACTTTCGTTAAATCGAACGGCGGCGACCGCCATTGGTTGCACTTGGCAACCCAGTGGGAATCGCTGCTGGCCTCCATCCGCGACAATCAGCCGACGCAAATTCCAATCGATGATCCGCCTCCCTTGCCACCGCTTGGAGAATGCGATGCGAGGCCGGCGGCTGAATATGTATTCCTCCGCAGTGTCCAGGCGCGCGATGGCGACCCCTACGCGTTGGTTAATGTGCACCTCGCCAAAGACATTTATGACCGCGATCCTTACATGTTCCAAACGCACGCGGCGCTGCCGATATTGGCCGACATGAAAGAGGTGACAGTCATGAAGGCCAGGCAGACGCTCTTGATCGGCGCCGCCGACCCGTACACCGCAAACATGTTGCGTATTCCACTCAATACACCGACGGCGGAAGCGCATTGGACGGTCGTAGACGAAAAAGAAATCGCTATTTACGTCGCGCAAGTCACCTATCGCGGTGATTGCGTCAAGCTGATGATCGATTTTCTGTAATTGGTTCGGTTCAATACAGTATGGTGCAGCGCTGGTGCGGGAACACCCGACCTGCGGCTGAAAGGCTTAGCGCTCGGCGCGGTAGGCGCGGGTTCGGCCGGCCGGTGCGAAATTCCAAGTCCCGCCTCTGCCGTAACCCGTTCCAGGGTATGGATTGGGCGTGCAAAATCCATAGATGCCCGACACCGTCGCGAGGCACTGCGGCCAAGATCCACCAACTCCCGTCGGCGCGCGCGCCGATGGTGGACAGCGATAGAGCAGCGAATGCAATGACAGCGAGTGAGACCGTGCGCATGAATGCCTCCTCAGCCACTCCCGATCGACTGCGAATTTAGCACTTGGGATCGAGTTTCGACTAGTGTGGCGGTTCAAAAGTCCGGCGCGCTGCGACGCGGGTCACTTCTTCTCCAGCATGAGCGTGCCTTCCTTGCGGATCGCCGGCGTCAATTTCTCGGCCACCAGCGCCAACAGCCATGGCAGCTGCACTTCCAGGCGCACGTGGTCATCGGCGACGTCGATGACGCCGACGGCGCTTTGGCCGAGCGCGCTCAGATTGAAGGCGAGCCGATCGCCGGTCCAGGTTTCCTCGCGGATGGTCAGCAAGGCGGAATAATTCGTACGCGCGGCGTCAAGCCCCGACTTGATGCGGCGGGCCGCTTCCTCGCGGCCGAGATGATGCGGGATCGAGACGATCAGCGGCTTGGACACTTGGAAACCTCCACGAACGCGAGGCTTCATATGGGGAAGCCGGCGCGCTCGCGCCAGCCGCATGCGGGAAGGGACCGCACGGGGCGGTCCCTTCCCGCTTCGTGCAGCCGCGACGCGCCTTAGCGGGCGTCGCCGCGATCGCGATCCGGATCGCGATTGCCCATGCTGCCGCGGCCCGTGGTGCTGGGCTCTTGGTGGCCGGGGGCGTAACCGGAGGCGCCGGGCGCGCCGGCCCAGCTGCCTTTCTCTTGCATCCGATGCCCGGGCGTATAGCCGGAGGCGCCCGGCTGGCCGGAGACCGAACCACGGTCCTGCATCTTCTGGCCGGGGGTGCTGTCCGGCATGCGTTGGCCTGAGCTTTGGGCATGGCCGAGCGCGGTCGTGGCGATCAGCAGACCCGCCGCCGCGGCGATCGATAGTGGCTTGATCATCATCGAGGGTGGGCTCCTTCGGTTCGTTGCGGTTCCACTGCGGATTTCGGGCGACCTCTCCAGATCTTGGCCGCAGTGCCTCCCTCGCCTGCGGCAACGCCGGGACACGGCGTCGCGTTCCGTGACAGACGCCGCAAGCACATGCGACTGGCGGGGAGCCTTATTGCCGGGGCGACATGGACTGTGCACAATCGCATCACCGCGTCCGCGTGCCGAGCCGCGCATAGGCCGCGAGCGCCATGCAAAAAATGCACGGAGGAGCGCCCCCATGAGACTCAAAGCCAGGCTGTATTTGACCGTGGCGGCGATCGGCGTCGCCGCACTGCTTGCGGCTGCGCCGGCGCAGCTTGGCGCGCAGACCGCGGTCGCGATCGACAACGACGACATCGGCGGCGTGGTCACCGGCGCGAACGGGCCCGAGGCCGGCGTATGGGTGATCGCCGAAACGACCGACCTGCCGACGCGCTATATCAAGAGCGTCGTCACCGACGATCAGGGCCGCTATGTCATCCCCGATCTCCCCACCGCAAATTACGACGTGTGGGTGCGCGGCTATGGCCTTGTCGATTCGCCGAAGATGCGGGCGAAGCCCGGCCAGACCGTCAATCACAACGCGGTGACGGCCCCCAACGAGCGAGCGGCCGCGCATTATTATCCGGCGATCTATTGGTACGCGATGATGAAGATTCCGCCGGCGAGCGATTTCGGCGGCAGCACCGAAATCCCGAAGAACATCACGCAGGAAACCTGGCGCCAACGAATGAACAACGTCGACTGCATCGGCTGTCATCAGCTCGGGCAGGAAGCGACGCGTACCATCCCGGCGCAGTTCGGCCCATTCAAGTCGGGCGAAGAGGCGTGGATGCGCCGCACCCAAGCCGGTCAGGCGGGCGAGATGATGACCAACCGTCTTGCCGGCCAACTCGGCGGCGTACCCTACAAATATTTCGGCGACTGGACTGACCGCATCGCCAAGGGCGAAGTGCCCAAGAACAAGCCGGCACGGCCGCAGGGCGTGGAGCGCAACCTCGTGGTCACGGCGTGGGAATGGTCGACCCCGGACAAATACCTGCACGATCTGATCTCGTCGGATCGACGCAAGCCGACGGTGAATGCCAATGGGCCGCTGTACGGCTCGCCTGAATACTCCACCGACAACATGCCGATCCTGGATCCGAAGACGAACACGGTGACGTTCTTCAAGATGCCGGTGGCGGATCCGAACATGCCGGAGTCGCTGGGGCCCGGCCATGCCGGCAGCGTCAAGCCGTTGCAGCCTTCGGCGTACTGGGGCGACGAAAAGCTGTGGGATACCCGCGCCAACAATCACAACGCCATGTTCGACGACAAAGGCCGCCTGTGGATCGCGGCGACGGTGCGCGGCATGGACAACCCGGCCTTCTGCAAGCAGGGCTCGGATCACCCCTCCGCCAGGGCGTTCCCGCTGGACAAGTCTCCGCGCCAAGTGGCGATGCTCGATCCTAAGAGCATGAAATACACGTTCGTCGATACCTGCTTCGGCACGCATCACCCCCAGTTTGGCTACGATGCCGACAATACGCTGTGGCTCAGTGGCACCGGGCCGGTTGCCGGCTGGATCAACACGAGCATATTGGACGAGACTGGCGACGCGGCGAAGGCGCAAGGCTGGGCACCGTTCGTGCTCGACACCACCGGTAACGGCAAGGTCGATGAATACACCGAGCCGGGCAAGCCGGCGGAGCCGGGCAAGGACACGCGGATCGCGGGCTCGGGTCCTTATGCGGTGATGCCGCACCCGACCGATGGCTCGGTCTGGTACACGGCCAATGTGTTTGCTGGCCCGCCGGGCTTCCTGCGGTTCGATCCCAAGACGAAGCTCAGCGAGTTCTACGCCCTCCCGAAGGAAGCGATCGGCCTACGCGGCGGCGATATTGACAAGAACGGGGTGGTGTGGGGGTCCGGCTCGAATGGCACTCTGATCAGCTTCGACCGGCGCAAGTGCAAGGGTCCGCTCAATGGGCCGAATGCGACCGGTAATCACTGCCCCGAGGGATTCGCGTTTCACAAGTATCCGGGGCCGGGCTTCGAAGGTCTGGAGAACACCAGCGCCGAGGCGAGCTACTATACCTGGGTCGACCAGCACAACGCGGTGGGGCTTGGAGAGAACATTCCGATCTCGACCGCCAACCTCCAAGACGGTTTCGTCGGCTTCAAGGACGGACAAATGATCCTGATGCGGGTGCCGTACCCGATGGGATTTTACGCCAAGGGTCTGGACGCGCGCATCGACGACCCGAATGGCGGCTGGAAAGGCCGCGGCCTTTGGAGCGCCAGCGGTGACCGCACGCCTTGGCTCAACGAGCTTGGCAAAGGCGCGCGGCCGCTCGCGGTGCACATTCAGGTTCGCCCCGATCCGCTGGCGCACTGAGCGAGATCGCAAGCGCGAGAACGCCCGGCGCTGCATCGCCAACGCCGGGCCGGCTTCTTTTTTTTGGAATTTCGCTGCTGACTCGTTCCGCAGTGCGCCGCGCATGGCGTGCGCGATCGCACGGATTGCTGCAGCAGCGTGCAAACCGCCGGAAATGGAATAGACTGTCCGCCGTGCTGTTATCGACAAGGTCCAAGAGCGTCCGCACCCAGGAGGATTTGGCTATGGCCGCAACGATCGCCCGCCTCGCCCTCATCGCCCTCGCCTGCTGCGCCGCGCTGCCGGGGCACGCGCAGCTCCTGCAGCGCAAGGAGCTGAGTTACCCGCTCGCGCTGACGATTGCGCAGGCCGCGTTGGAGGACTGCAAGGGGCGCGGCTACGCCACCTCCGTCGTCGTGGTCGATCGCGGCGGCAATACGGTGGTGGCGCTGCGCGGCGATGACGCCAGCGTGCACACCATGGAGAACGCCCGCCGCAAGGCCTACACCGCCATGACCTTCAAGATGACCACCCAGGACTTCATCAAGGAGATGCCGACGCGCCCGGTGCGGCGCGAGCAGACGACGCTGCCGAACGTGATTGCCATCGACGGCGGGGTGCCGATTAAGGTCGGCAACGACGTGGTCGGCGGCGTGGGGCTTTCCGGCTCGCCCGGCGTCGACGAGCAGTGCGTGATGGCGGGCATCAACAAGGTCAAGGATCAGCTGCAGTGAGCCGGCGCATGCGGCGTGCAGGTCATCCTCGATGATGAAGCGCGAGACATTCGCGATCGCCAACATCTACGTGCCGGCGAAGCGGCGCGCGACGCTCGACCCCAAGAAGGCACAAGAGATCGCCGAGAGCATCCTGCAGGTCGGCCTGCAAACTCCCATCCTCGTGCGGCAGGACGGCGAACGCTTCGTGCTGATCGAAGGACTGCACCGTTTGGAGGCGTGCAAACAGTTGGGCGAGCAGACCATCACGGGATATCTGGTGCAAGCGCGCCGGCATTAGCGGGAATGAGATCAAGTTGAATCGTCATGCCCGCGCTTGGTGCGTCGAAGACACGCGCGAACGCGCTTATGTCGCGGGCATCCACGTCTTGCTTTTTACTAGAACAAAGACGTGGATGGCACCGGAACTCGAGCTTGCCCGAGTTCCGGCACTATTGAGATGCCGCAAGTCGGATATACCCGACTTGCGGAGACAAGCCCGGCCATGACGGAAAAACGCGGCCTCAATCCTCCTTGATATTCTTCTCGCGCACCACCCGGCCCCAGCGCGCGAGCTCATCGCTGAGAATTTTGCCGAACTCCTCGCTCGAGGTCGGCGCCGGCACGGCACCCGATTGCAAGAGCTTCTCGCGCACCTCCGGCGCATCGAGCACGGCGACGACCGCGTCATGCAGCTTCGCCACCACGGCGGGCGGCGTCCTCGCCGGTGCCAACAGGCCATACCAGTTATCGGCGACGGTGTCGGGAAAGCCCTGCTCGGCGAGCGTGGCCACGTCGGGCAACAGCGGGTTGCGCTCGGCCGAGGCCGCGCCAATCGGCTTGAGCTTGCCGGCGCGGATGTGCGGCAGCACCACCGGCGTGTCGGCAAACAGCGCCGTGACCTGGCCGCCGAGGAGATCCGTCAAGGCCGGCGCGGCGCCGCGATAGGGCACGTGCAGGAATTTCACCTTTGCCGCCGCCTGATAAAGCTCGAGCGCAAGATGGGTGGTGCTGCCCGAGCCGGTCGAGGCGAACGGGATGGTCGCGGGCTTTTCCTTGGCAAGCGCGGCGAGTTCCTTGGCGGAATTGATGGCGGCGTCGGGCTTCACCACCAGGATGGTGGTGGGCCGCACCACCAAGGTTACCGGGGCGAAATCGCGCAGCGTGTCGTAGTTGGGCTTGCTCAGATGCGGCGTGATCGCGACCGCGCCGACCGTGGTGAGAAACAGCAGATGCCCGTCGGCCTCGCCTTTTGCGACGTAATCGGCGCCGATCGCGCCGTTCGCGCCCGGCTTGTTCTCGACGATCACGTTCTGCCCGAGCAGGGGCTTGAGCTTGTCGGCCACGAGCCGCGCCACGAAGTCCGTCGGGCCGCCGGCAGGGAAGGCGACGACAACGCGGATGACGCGGGAGGGAAAGTCCTGCGCGTGCATCGCCGCGGGCGCGAACAAACATAGCGCACCGACCACCACGGCCATGGCCTTCCTCGATCGCAGCGGCATGTCACCCTCCCGGAGGCTTGATCTGAACGGGACGCGCATCGAACGTCTCCATTACCGCAACGGGACTTTTTCCCGCATGGGCTTCCTTTGACAATGCCCAACATCTGAGTACATTGCGCGCGTCGTCAACAACCGAAAGGAGGTGATCCAGTGTCTCATTGTCTATCGCCGCGATTGCCGGCATCCGTGAGCTGGATCCTTCCCTCTATGGGGGTCCGCACCGTCTGAAAACGGTGTGCTCACGCAAGTTTAGCCGGATCACGGCTCGACAATGGAAGGGCTGCCCGCAAGGGCAGCCCTTCTTCATTCAGGCCGACCGCCGCAAGGCTCGAGCGTGGAGCGATCGCTTGTCACGGCGGCAAAAGTTACAAGTTGCGGGATGCGCTTTGGTCCGCCTCGCGCTATCCTCCCCAAAGAGGTCCGTGCCATGGCAATCATTCCCGAAAAGTATCTCGACCTGCTGCAGCGGAAGAAGGCGTTTGCGAATCTGGCTACGCTCATGTCGGATGGAACGCCGCAGGTGACGCCGGTCTGGTGCGATTACAAGGATGGTCTCGTTCGGGTGAACACCGCGAAGGGACGAGTCAAAGCGCGCAACCTGAAGAAAGGCGCGCCCGTCGCGCTTGCGATCGCCGATCCGGACAATCCATACCGTTACGTTCAGATCCGCGGCCGCGTCCGGCTCGTCACGGAAGACGGCGCGGCTGCGCACATCGATTCGCTCGCAAAGAAGTACCTCGGGAAGGACAAGTATCCGAACGCCGCGCCCGGCGAAGTCCGCCTGCTGTGCGAGATCGAGCCGACATCCGCATCCGGAATGGGGTGAACGCGCGCGGCTATTCCGGTTTGATCTTCCCGTCGACGATCACCTGCTTCCATTTCTCGTATTCCGAGCGCGTGAAGGCCGCGGCCTGCTCGGGGGTCGTGCCGCGCGGCGCGATCCCGATCTTGGCGAAGGCCGATTTCAGCTCGGGATGCTGCAGCACCTTGTTGATTTCGCCGTTGAGCTTCGCCCGCACCGCCGGCGGCAGCCCGGCCGGCGCGTAAATGCCGATCCAGAGGTCGACGTCGAAGCCGGGCAGGCCGGACTCCGCGACGGTCGGCACATCAGGATAGACCGGGCTGCGCGCGGAGCCCGTGGTTGCGATCGGCCGCACCCGGTTGTCGGCGGTGAACGGGACCGCGCCGGCAATGCTCGAGAACGCAAGCTGCACCTTCCCGCTCATGACGTCGGGATACGCCGCGCCGATACCGCGATAAGGCACGTGCGTCATCTCGATGCCGG
>VAZM01000106.1 GCA_005883135.1 Alphaproteobacteria bacterium | reverse complement strand
GCAATGAGACGCCGCAGATGCTGCTGTCTCTGCACGAGGAGAGCGCGGTTGCGATCGCCCATGGCTTTGCCAAGGTGACCGGCAAGGCGATGGCCGCGGCCGTGCATTCCAATGTCGGGCTCTTTCACGCCACCATGGCGATCTTCAACGCCTGGTGCGACCGCCAGCCGGTTATCGTGCTCGGCGCGACCGGTCCGGTGGACGCGGTCAAACGCCGGCCGTGGATCGACTGGATCCACACCGCGCGCGACCAGGGCGCAATCGTTCGCAATTACACCAAATGGGACGACCAGCCCGCCTCCCCCGCGGCCGCCCGCGAGTCGCTCCTGCGCGCCGCCTGGATCGCCGGAACCGCCCCGTGCGGGCCGGTCTACATCAACCTCGACGCCGAGATGCAGGAAGCAAAACTCGCCGAGCCGCTCACGCCGATCGATGCGGCGCGCTTCATGCCGCACGCCGACCCGACGGCTTCCGCCGATCTCATCGCCGACGCGGCGGCAATGCTCAAGGGAGCGAAGCACCCCGTCATCTTCATGGGGCGGGTATCACGCAGTCTCGATGCATGGAACGCGCGCGTCGCGCTCGCAGAGGCGCTCGATGCCAAGGTGATCAGCGACCTCAAGATCGCCTGCGGTTTTCCGACCGATCATCCGCTGCACGCGGGCGCCCCCGCTTCGAACGCATTGGTGCCCGAGGCGATCGCGGCGATCAAAACGGCGGACGTGATCCTTTCGCTCGACTGGGTCGACCTCGGCGGCGCGTTGCGCAACGCCCTCGGCAGCGAGGCACCGAAGGCGAAGATCATCTGTATCAGCGCCGACTTCCACGTGCACAACGGCTGGAGCATGGATTACGAAATGCTGCCGCCAGTCGATCTCATGCTGCCCACGGCACCCGATGCGGCGGTGCCGCAGCTCCTTGCTGCGCTGGGCGGCGGCAAGCCGCGCAAGCCGGCAGCCGTCCCGACAAAAGCCGAAACCTACCAACCGTCCAACGCACCGATCAGGGTCGATGATCTCGCCCGCTCGCTCAGAACCGCGGTCGGCGAGCGTGACGTCACGCTCACGCATCTGCCGCTCTCCTGGAACGGGGCCACCTGGCCGTTCCGGCATCCGCTCGACTACATCGGCTCCGAGGGCGGCGGCGGCGTCGGAGGCGGACCGGGCATCTCCGTCGGCGCCGCGCTCGCGCTCAAGGGTTCGGGCCGCCTGCCGATCGCAATTTGCGGCGACGGCGACTTCTGCATGGGCGTGACCGCGCTGTGGACCGCGGTGCACTACCGAATTCCGCTCCTCGTGGTGGTCTGCAACAATCGCTCGTTCTTCAACGACGAGCTGCACCAGGAGCGCGTCGCCCGCATACGCAATCGGCCGCCGGAGAACCGCTGGATCGGCCAGCGCATTTCCGATCCGGACATCGACTGTGCCGCGTTGGGCGCGGCGCAAGGCACGGTGGGGTTCCCTCCTGTGACCAAGACCGGCGATCTCATCCCGACATTCGCCAAGGCGATCGCTGCGGTCGAAGCGGGCCAGGTTGCGGTGGTCGACGTGCGGGTCGAGCCGGGCTATTCGGCCGTCGCAACGGCGGCCATGCTGCGCGGAACCGAGAAGGCGTGAGACCGCGCGCCGCGGCGAAACCGAGATCGGCGTGGGCCCGCCGGGGCGAAGCTAAATGGCGAAGCTCGCGTGGGTCGACGGATGAAAAAGCTCCTCCGGCGATACCAGTCGGGACGATAGCCCCTGCGCGTGGTGGTGACGCAGGAATGTCTCGAGCTCCTTGCGATTGGGGGCAAGCCCGTACGACCAGAAGTCAGGGCCCATGAACTGACGCGCCGCGCGCAGCTGTTCCTCGACGAACGGCAACGTCACCTTGCTCGCAGCGGTGTCCTCGAGCGCGGCGAGACACGTCGCCTTCGCCTGTTCGAATGCTTTGAACACCGCCGCCGGCAACCACGGATGCGCCTCGACCAATTCGCGCCGGATGCCGGTGACATGCATGATCGGGAAAATGCCGGTGCGTTTGAAATAGTCCCGCCCCGCGGCGACCGGATCGGGAAACAGCCACCCGATATTGGGATTCATCTTCCCGGCAAGGCTTGGGACGCGCGGCGCGATGAAGCCGTCGATCTCGCCGCGTTCCAATAGTTGGGAGATGGTAACGTCCGGCGGCGCATCTTCCATGCGCACGTCGGCGGGAAGGGCTATGGCGATTTTCTCCGGCCGGCCGGGATGCTCGATGCCTCCGCGCACCCAGAGGATGTCGGACGGTCTCACGCCGTGGTCATCCTCGAGGATGATGCGCGCCCACACGCAGGCCGTGAGCTGATATTCCGGCAGCCCGACGCGCTTGCCCTTGAGATCGGCAGGCGACTTGACGCGGTCGCGGCGCACGTAGATCGAGTTGTGACGGAACGCTCGCGAGACGAATGCCGGCACCCCCACATAGGGACAATTGTGCTCGGCGGTCTTCACCGTGAAGCTCGACATCGACAGTTCGCAGATGTCGAAATCGACGTTGCGGAAGGCACGGAAGAAGATTTCCTCCGGCGGCAAATTCATGAACACCGGATCGACGCCATCGATCTGAACCGCGCCGTCCATGAGCGGACGCACCCGGTCGTAATTACCGACCGCGACCGACAGCCTGAGTTTCGACATGGTTGGCACTCTCGTCGGCGTCATGCCCCACGCAAGCGGAGCATTCCGATGGGGACCGTCACCCTATCAGGCTCCCGTCAGCCGATGCCACATCGATGAGCCGCAACTGCACCCGCTCGAGCCCGTTCCAACGGTCGAGGCACAAGGTGCCGGCCGCATGCACGCACTGCCCGCGCGCCTGCTCAAGCGCGCGCCCAAGCTTTTGTCCGGCGGCGCGAAAGGCAATGGCATTGAGAATCGAGCCGTCGCCGGCGCGCAATCGCACGCGCATATGCGACTGTCCCACCGCGTCGGCGTAGACCAGCGTGTGCGCCGGAAATGCAATGATCGGCTCGGGGTTGCCCGCGCCGAACGGACCCGCGCGGGCGATCGTCGCCACGATCTCGTTGGTCGCGGCCGCGGCGCTGACCGCCCCGTCGATCAGCAGCGCATCTTCCCGCCGTGCGGCCTCGACGGCGGACGCGAGCGCGTCCTCGAGATAGGCGCGGAAGGCGTTGAGCCGATCCCGTCGCAGCGTGACGCCCGCTGCCATGGCATGGCCGCCGCCTTTGATCAGGAGGCCGGTGCTCACGGCTTGGCGCACGGCGCGGCCCAGATCGACCCCGGTGATCGAGCGGCCAGACCCTGTGCCGAGGCCGCCCGGCTCGAGCGCGATGGCGAAGGCAGGCCGTCCAAACCGTTCCCGCAGGCGCGCCGCCACGAGCCCGACCACGCCCGGATGCCAGCTCTCCGCGGCAGTGACGACGACCGCCCCCTTTTCCTCCGCGCCGAGGGCGGCCATCGCCTCCGCCTCGGCCTGTGCGACCGTGGCGACTTCGATCCCTTGGCGCTCGCGGTTGAGTCGATCGAGCTCGCCGGCGATGCGCGCGCATTCGGACGGGTCCTCGTGCATGAGCAACTCAACACCCAGCGCGGCTCGACCGATGCGGCCGCCGGCATTGATCCGCGGCCCGAGCAGAAATCCGAGGTGCCAAGGCTCGGGCGGGCCACCGAGCCGTGCGACGTCCATCAACGCAGTAAGGCCGGGATTGTCGCGCCGCCGCATTGCCAGCAGGCCCTTGGCGACGAACGCGCGGTTGAGGCCCGTGAGCGGGACCACATCGGCCATCGTTCCGAGCGCCACCAGATCGAGGAAGCCAAGCAGATCCGGCTCCGGTCGCTCCTGGGTCCAGAAGCCGCGCACGCGCAGTTCCCGGTTCACCGCAACCACGGTCATGAACACGAGGCCGACGGCGGCGAGATGGCCGAGCCGCGAGAGATCGTCGAGCCGGTTGGGATTGACCACCGCCACCGCTGCCGGCAGCCGTTCATCGGCCTGATGATGATCGATCACGATCACATCCAATCCGAGGTTGCGCGCTTCAAGCAGCGGCTCGTGGCTCGTGGTTCCGCAATCGACCGTCACAAGAAGGCTCGCGCCTCGCCCGGCGAGAGCGCGTACCGCTTCCGCGTTGGGGCCATAACCTTCGAACAGGCGATCGGGAATGTGGATAAGCGCGTGCAGGCCGCAATGGCGCAGGTACCGCCCCAGCACCGCCGCCGATGTCGCGCCGTCGACATCGTAGTCGCCGAAGATGGCGACGGTTTCACCGCGGATGATCGCTTCCGTCAGCCGCAGCGCGGCGACGCGCATGTCGGCGAGCGTGTGCGGGTCCGGCATGAGCGCGCGCACGGTCGGGTCGAGGAAGCTCGTCGTCTCGTCGAGCTCGACGGCGCGGCCGGCGAGAATGCGCCCCAGCAACTCGGGCATATCCGCGTAGCGTTGCGCGATCGCAAGCGCGCGCGCTGCGCCTCGTTCATCGAGGCGGTCGCACCACGCGCGTCCGCAAGCCGAGCGCTCCACCCCGAGAAAAAAGCGCCGCTTGGCGACGATCGGCGCCGTCAGGGCGATTGTCATCTCAGGCACCACGAATCACATCAAAAAGCTTGCGATATTGGATGAAGCCGGAGCGCTCCGCCAGCTGATCGTAAAGCGCGCGCGCCGTCGCGTTGCTCTCCTGGGTGAGCCAATAGAGGCGGCTCGCGCCCGCCTGCCGCGCCCGATCCTCCACCGCCGTGATCAATGCGCGGCCAAGCCCGAGATGGCGCGCGGTTTCGGCGACGAACAGGTCTTGCAGATAGCAGTAATTGCCGATGGTCCAGCACGAGCGGTGGAAAAGATAGTGCGCGATGCCCTGGAGGCGTCCGTCCATGCACGCGCCCAGCGCTTCCATCGGTTCGGCCGGATCGTGCAGCCGCGCCCACGTCATGCGCGTCGTCTCCTCGGGAATGACGACTTTGTAGAAGAGCTGATAGCCCTTCCACAACGGCTCCCAATCGGCGCGCTCGTCGCGCCGAATGGGCCGGATCTCAAGCTTGGATGCGGCCATGCGGCCACCGGCGTCGTTTGCTGCGCTACTCGGCCGCTGCGGTTTCGATCCGCAACGGCGCTAATATAGTATCAGTCCGCCGCCTGCCTGAGCCGCGTTGCGTCGCGATCGAGCCGTTCTTCACATATTTTTCGCCTCGCCACGCGCGGCGGCATTCATCGGCATAGGATCAGTTGCTGGTCCTGAACACGGTGACCAAGGGCGAAAATTCCATCCACCGCTCGCATTGCGGCATGGCGCGTGAATAAACTTGTTTGGCTTCAGCCTGCTTCGCTTCAGCGTCCTTCGCTTGCGTGGTCGCGGAGGCGACCGCCTGCTGCTCGATCAGACTGACCAGCGCGTGCGCCGCCTCCGTACAGACCCGCCGCACCGGCGGGATCGATTGGGGGCATCGGCTCAGTCCCTGTTCGGCTGCCAGTGCATCTTTCTCACCGATCACTCCGGCCGCGGCGCGCGTCTGATCGAGGAGATAGTCGAAGGGCCGCGTGTCGAGCCCCTTGAGGCGATCGGCCGCCTCGCGCTCAAGCGGCCGCAGCGCTTGGACCTGCTTCTTGATCGCGGCGCGAGCGCCCTGCGGGTAGCCGCGGCACGAAGCTGCCTCGGCGTCGAAGGGGAGCAGAACCGCAAACGCCACCGCCGCGCCCGCGAATGCCGCGGCGATCCTGCGTTGTTGCCGATCGGTGCAAGAGGCGTTCTGGACGGCAATCATAACGGTAGGAGCCAGGCCGCCATCATGACCTAGTGTCCCGATTCCGAAGTTCGCATCATTGTGCTGCAGCCTCGTTTGCGAACTTCGGAATCGAAGGACACTAGCAACTTATCGATCTAGTGTGGCTTTGGTTCAGAAGTCCGCATTTCGGACTCGCTGCAAGAACGATGCGGACTTCTGAACCGCCACACTAGTGAGGCCTTGCCTCAATCCAGATGAAACTTCTCGAGTTGGCGGTGCTCCGCGCTGATCCAGCGAACCGTGCCGGTGATGGAGCGCATCACCACCGTCTCGGTTTCGAAGACGTCCTTGCGGACGCGCACGCCGTCGAGCAGCGCCCCGGTGGTCACTCCGGTAGCGGCGAATAGGCAATCGCCCTTCACCATGTCGCTGATCTCGTACTTCTTGCGCGGATCCCTGATGCCCATCTTCGCGGCGCGATCGCGCTTTTCTTCGGTGTCGAGCACGAGCCGGCACTGCATTTGTCCGCCGATGCAGCGCAGCGCTGCCGCCGCCAATACGCCTTCGGGCGCACCGCCGACGCCCATATAGATGTCAACGCCGGTGTTGGCGGCATCGGCGGTATGGATCACGCCTGCGACGTCGCCGTCCGTGATGAGCCGCACCGCGCCGCCAGCCCTGCGGACACCGGCGATGAGATCGGCATGGCGCGGGCGGTCGAGAATGAGGGCGGTGATCTCGGCCGGGCCGACGCCCTTGGCTTTGGCCAGGGCGCGGATGTTCTCCTCGGCCGGCGCATCGAGGTCGACCATACCCACTGGATAGCCGGGGCCGATCGCGATCTTCTCCATGTACACATCGGGCGCGTTGAGCAAGGTGCCCGCTTCCGCCATGGCCATTGTGGCGATCGCGCCCGG
>VAZM01000105.1:409-12446 GCA_005883135.1 Alphaproteobacteria bacterium | reverse complement strand
TGGGTCGCCATGCCGTATCTCAAGGCACTGCTCGACAAGGCCCATGCCAAGGGCATCCCGGTCATTTACACCACCGGGGTGCGGCGCCAGGACAACTGGGACAACGGAAGCTGGAGCTGGAAGAACGCCCGCTCCGACGAGGACCGCTCCAGCAGGCCCGCGACCAACGTCGACGGCAACGACATCGTCGCCGAAATCGCGCCGGCGCCGCAGGACATCGTGATATTGAAGCAGAAGCCGTCCGGCTTCTTCGGCACCAACATGGCGAGTTATCTCACGCTGCTCGGCTGCGACAGCGTGATCGTCACCGGCACGACCACGTCCGGCTGCGTGCGCGCCACGGTGCTCGATGCGTTCAGTCTCAATTATCGCATTGCACTCGCCGAAGAGGGCTGCTTCGACCGCTCCCAGGCAAGCCACGCCATCAACCTCTGCGACATGAACGCGAAATACGCCGACGTGGTGAAGACGTCAGAGGTGCTCACCTTCTTCGACAGCCTTCCCAACGGCATGTTCGAGCTGCCAAAGGGAACAGCTGCGCCGGCACCGAAGCCGCGGCTCGCCGCAAACATGTGATCATAGGCAACGGCGCCCAAAGGCGGCGTTGTCGTCCCGCGTGCCCTCGCCGCTTGCGGGAGAGGCACATGATCTCGTCATGACGTGGAATGGGTGACGGACTTCCGGTAGAACCTGTCCCTCACCTTTATCGGCCAACAATGGCGCGCTGCTTTCTCCGGAAAAAGGGGAACACCGCCTCGAACCGTGTTGAAAGGCGGTGACCTCGGCATGTCACAGTCAGCACAAGTCGTCGCCGACTACTACGGGCGACGCGCCCTCGGCGACGTCATCCTGGGGGCGCTGAAGGAAACGGGAAAAGATATCGAGCACCTGACGCCGGACGACCTCGCGCCGGTCGATGAGTTCCATTCGGGCGGGCGCAATGCGACCGTACGGCTGGCACAGCTGGCGGAGATCGACGGCTCCCAACGCGTGCTCGACGTCGGCTGCGGCATCGGCGGACCCTCGCGCTATCTCGCCAGCAAGTTCGGCTGCCAAGTCAACGGCCTCGACCTGACTGCGGAATTCGTCGCGCTCGCCGGAATGCTTGCACAGCGTACTCGGCTCGCCGACAAGGTCACCTACCGGCAGGGAAACGCGCTCGACTTGCCGTTTCCCGACGCGAGCTTCGACGTCGTGTGGTCGCAGAACGCGGCGATGAACATCGCCGACCGTGATCGCCTCTATGGCGAGATGCGTCGTGTGCTCAGGCCCGGCGGACGCCTGGCGCTGCAGGACGTCGCGGCCGGTCCCGGAGGCGAGCCGTACTACCCGACGCCGTGGGCGAGCGACAAGAGCATCAGCTTTCTGTTTCCGCCGCAGTCGACCCGGGCCGCACTCGAGCGCACCGGCTTCCGTGTCGTCGCCTGGCAGGACACGACGCAGGAGGCGCTGGAACAACAGACGGCGCGCGCCAAAGCCCTCGACAGCGGGTCGCTGCCGCCGCTCGGCCTTCACATTCTGATCGGCGAAGCTTTTCCAACCGTCACCAAAAACATGCTGCGCAGTCTGCAGGAGCAGCGGGTGCAACTCTTCAATGCGGTGGTCGAGCGGGTCTAGCGCCCAACAGGCCGGCAGTGCCTCGCGGCGCGTGTGTTCGGCCCATTCGCAATCGCCGCTACAGCAGCCATCCGTACCGTGCCGCCGACATGCGCGCCGCAGCCTGCGCGGGGCGGGTAGCCAGCTTGCCGCGGCTTTGCGATAAGCTGCGAGCCCCTTTGAGGTCTCCGAGGAAGCAAGATGGGTGAATTCGCGATCGGTCAAAGCGTTTCCCGGTTCGAGGATCCGCGCCTCCTCAGGGGCGGCGGCCGCTATGTCAGCGATATCGTGCTGCCGGGCATGACATTCGGCCACGTGCTGCGCTCGCCGCACGCGCATGCGCGCATCCGCTCGATCGATACGAGCAGGGCCAAGGCGGCGCCCGGCGTGCTCGCGGTGCTCACCGGCGCGGACTGGCAGGCCTCGGGATGGGGGGACCTGCCGGTCCCCGACGGGCTCAAGCGCCGCGACGGCTCGAGCTTTCGCCCGCCCTATCCCGCCCTCGTCACAGATCGCGTGCGCTGGGCCGGCGACTACGTCGCCTTTGTCGTGGCCGAGACGCTTGTTCAAGCCCAGGACGCGGCCGAACTGATCATGGTCGATTACGAGGCGCTTCCCGCGGTCGTATCGACCGCGCAGGCCGCCGCCGAAGGCGCGCCTCGCGTCTGGGATGAATGCCCGGACAATATCGGCTTCGTGCAGCTCTTCGGCGACAAGACCGCGACCGATGCCGCCTTCGCCCGGGCCGATCACATCGTCAAGCACCGCTTCGTGATCAACCGCGTCACTGCCGCGAGCATGGAGCCGCGCGGTTCGATCGGCGACTACAACGCGGCCGATGGCCGCTACACGATCTACACCACGCTACAGCGCGGGCATCCCTTCCGCGCCGAGCTCGCGCCGATCCTCAAAGTGCCGGAGAGCAAGATCCGGGTGGTGGCAGGGGACATCGGCGGCAGCTTCGGAATGAAATCGGCGGTTTACAATGAAGTTGCGCTGGTGCTGCTGGCCTCGAAGCTCCTGAGCCGGCCGGTCAAATGGATCTCGACGCGGTCGGAATCGTTTCTGAGCGACGCTCAGGCGCGCGACAATGTCACCCACGCCGAGCTTGCGCTCGACCGCGACGGCATCTTTCTCGGCCTGCGCGTGCACACGACTGCCAGCATCGGCGCCTACTTGCAGACCGGCATGCCGGCCTTCACCGGCAACATCGGCACGCTCGCCGGCGTCTATCGGACGCCCGCCATCCATGCCGACGTCACCGCCGTGTTCACGCACACCAACCCGGTGCGGCCGTATCGCGGTAATGGCCGGCCCGAGGCCGCCTATGTGATCGAGCGGATGATCGATCTCGCCGCTGACGAGCTCGGCATCGATCCCGCGGAACTGCGGCGCAAGAACTACATCGCGCCGGATGCCATGCCGTTCAAAACCGGCCTCACCTTCACCTACGACAGCGGCGAGTTCGAGAAGAGCATGGACATGGCACTGGCGCTCGCCGATCTCGCCGGATTCGAGCGCCGGCGCGCCGAGGCGCGCAAGCGCGGCAAGCTGCGCGGGATTGGCCTCTCCAACACCATCGAGCGCGCGGCCGCGCAAGGCTTCGAGGGCGCCGAGATAAGGTTCGACAAGTCGGGGGCGGCCACCCTGCTGGCCGGCAGCGTTACCCACGGCCAGGGCCACGAAACGATTTTCAAGCAGATCATGTGCGACCGTCTCGGGCTGGACCCGGACGAGGTGCACTACGTGCAAGGCGACACCGATCAAGTCTTCGTCGGCGAAGGCACCGGCGGCTCGCGCTCGGCCACCATTGGCGGCTCAGCCGTCGACTCAGCCGCCGAGCGGATCATCGCCAAGGCGAAAACGATCGCCGCCCATCTCCTCGAGGTCGATGCCGGAGATATCAACTTTGCCGATGGCGTGTTCTCCAGCCCCAAGACCAACCGGACCCTCACCATCAAGGACGTGGCGAAGGAGGCGATGGAGCCGAGCAAGCTCCCCAAAGGGATGGATGTCGGACTCATTGCCACCGCAACGTACGTTGCGCCGGTGCAGAACTTTCCCAACGGCTGCCACATTTGCGAACTCGAGATCGACGAAGAGACTGGCGAAGTCGAGATCGTCCGCTATAGCGTCGTGGACGACGTGGGCACGGTGATCAATCCGCTGCTGCTGAAGGGGCAGATCGTCGGCGGGGTGGCACAAGGCATTGGGCAGATTTTGATGGAGGACATCAACTTCGACGCCAACGGGCAGAACCTTGCCGGATCATTCATGGATTACGCCATGCCGCGGGCGACCGACATCAGCGCAGTCGACGTCAAGAGTAATCCGGTGCCCACCAGGACCAATCCGCTGGGGGTCAAGGGCGCAGGCGAGGCGGGCTGCGTCGGCGCCATGCCCGCCGTCGCCAACGCGCTGGTGGATGCGCTCGCGCATCTCGGCGTGCGCCACGTCGAGATGCCGGCAACGCCGGAGCGGCTCTGGCGCGCGATGCGCGACGGCCACGCGCGTTGACTGCGGCGTGCACCATTACAATCGGAGGAGCTATGAAAAAATCGTTCGTTCGCGGCACATGGCAGGTCAAGCGCGCGTTCTCGCCCTGCGTCATCACTGAAGGCACGGGCCGGACCATCTATATCGCCGGGCACACCGGGCAAACGGATGACGCCGGCAAATCGCTCGCCGCCGATTTCGACGCGCAGTTCAAGCAGACCTTCCGCAATATCGAGAAGACGCTCGCCGAGGCCGGCGCGAAGCTCAGCGACATGGTGACCATGACGGTGTTCCTCATCGACGCGCGCTACACCACCCGCATGACCGAGCTGCGCACGGAATTGTTCGGCAAGGACTTCCCGGCGAGCGCCGCGATCACCGTGCAAGGGTTCGCCCAGCCGGAGATGATGATCGAGGTGCAAGGCATCGCGGTGACGGCCTAGCGGCGGAGGTGCCGCACCGGTGCGCGACAAACCGGGTCCCGCGCGCAACCGGGCTTCAACTCCCCACGGCGGCGCAGTAGTCTCGCAGGACACACCGCGAGGAAGCATGACCGAGAGCTTCGAAAGTGCGCTCTCCGCACGCGTTGCGGCGATGGCCGATGCTTGCACGCGCTGCGGCAAATGCGTCGAGGTCTGCCCGGTCACCGGGCCCGGCGGCGTCAATGCCGAGCCATCCGCGGTAATCGCCGGCATCATCGACATTCTGCGGACCGGCGACGGCCCGGAGGCCTCGCGTAAATGGGCGAACGCTTGCGTCCTCAGCGGCGAGTGCATCAAGGCCTGCGACTACGGCGTCAATCCGCGCTTTCTGCTCGGCATGGCGAGGGTGGCGATGGCGCGGCGCAGGGACGAGCCGGGCGAGCAGCGTCGCCAGGGCGTGGAAGGCTTCCGCAAGGTCGCGCGCGAGGTCACCCATATCTCACAGATGCAGCTCGGCGACGCGCTGCTGGCGCGGCTCGGCCAGAAAGGCAATCCGCAGCCCGGCACGCCGCCGGATTTCGTGTTCTACACCGGCTGCAACGTGCTCAAGACGCCGCACATCGCGCTGCTGGCGCTCGACGTCATGGACGCGCTCGGCGTCACCTATCAGGTGCTCGGGGGGCCGGGCGACATCGCCACCTCCGGCCGCTTGGCCGAGAGCACGATGGACAAGCTCGCGCGCAGCAAGTCCGGACAGGTGGTGTCCTGGTGTCCGAGCTGTCACGTGCAATTCACCGAGACGACGTTGCCCACCATCGAGAGGACCCGCGGGGCGCGCCCGTTCGAGATGACACCGTTCATGCTGTTCCTGCGCGGAAATCTCGACCGGCTGCGGCCGCTGCTCGCCCGACGGCTCGATATGCGCGTTGCCTTGCATCGCCACCCCGGGATCAAGGGCGTGGTCGAGGCCGCCGAGGACATCCTGCGGGCAGTGCCCGGGGTCGAGCTGATCGATCTCCGGCAACCGGCGGTCGGACTGATGAGCAACTATTTCCGCGCGCTTCCGGCCTATCGGCGCGAGCTGCAGAGGAATGAGCTCGACGCCGCCGAGCGGGCGGGGGTCGATGCGCTGGCCGCGGTCTATCATGCCGATCACCGCGAGTTGTGCGCGCACGAGCGCGACTACCCATTCCGCATCGTCAACGTGCTGGAGATCGTCGGCCAGAGCATGGGTCTGCACCACGACGACGATTTCAAGCGGCTCAAGCTGATTCAGGATGTCGACGCGATCGCGGCGGACTGCCAGGATCTGATCGCGCAGCACGGGCTCGACATGACCGCGACGCGGGCGGCGATCCAAGCCATGCTCGACGAGCAGCCGCTGCCGCTGCGGAGCGGCGGAGGTTCTACGAGCAGCACCGGCCCGTCATCGCCAACGCCACTCGCTCCTCCTCGCTGAGCTTTTCGTGCGCGTGCTCATGTGCATGGCCGTGGGATGGAGCGGGCGGCGGCACGCCGGTATCCGCGATCGGCTCGTCGTGCGGTAAACCCTGCCGCTGCATCTCGGCGCGCCGGGCAGCCGTCGCCGCCGCGTCGATCGTATTCGTGCCGGGCGCGAACACCGCGCCGTAATACGTCTCCGCCGCCTCTCTGCTCACATAGCCGCAGCGCACGTCGCCCGAGAGGCTTTCGAGGTCGCGATCGAGCGGCGAGCCGAAGCCGCCACCGCCACCGGAGCGCAGGATATAGGCGTCGCCCGCGTGCAGGACCTGATTGAGCGCCTTGCCGTTGTGGAAGCGCTGCTCTTGCGCCGCGGCGAAACGGTGAATGGCGACCGAATTGCCGGCGCCGCACAGCCCGCCTGCGAGGCCCCACGGCTTGCACTTCACGCGATCCATCTGCGAGTTGAAACGAAGCTCATGGCGCGCCTGCACCACCTGCTCGCAGCCCAGCCCGCCGCGCAAGCGGCCAGGCCCACCCGAATCCGGCCGTAGCGCATAGCGCTCGACCAGCAACGGATATTTCGCCTCGACCTGCTCGGAAGGCCCGTTATGGGTATCACCGTCGTTCATCGCGATGGTGGCGTTGCAGCCATCGCGGTTGTGCTTGGCGCCCCAACCGCCGCCGATCAACCCGCCGAGATAGATGTAGAAGCTGTCGTCCCGCGGCCGGCGCCCGTTGACGCGTCCGACGACGAGATCCGCGTGGTGGCCGGCGATGATGCGCTCGGGGATCGCGGGTGCGAGCGCCTTGAAGATCGTGTCGATGATGGTCATCGGATACGTCATCCACATGCGCATCGCTGCGGGCTTGAGCGCACTCACCACGCGTCCCGGCGGCAGCACGATTTCCAACGCGCGGAACTGTCCGTCGTTGATCGGAAGATCGAGCGGCGAGGTCAGACATTTGAATGCCACCTGGCAGCAGGATCGGCCCGCCGTCTCGCCGGAGTTGTAGAAGCCCGCCACCTGCTTCGCCACGTCGGTGAGGTCGACTTTCATCCGATCGCCCGCGATCTCGACCCGCACCCGGATCGGCACCCGCTCGCCGAGCCTCACGCCGTCGTCATCCATGAAGGATTCCGCCTCGTAGACGCCGTCGGGGATCTCGCGCACGCGCGCGCGCGTGGCAGCCTCGCTGTGCTGCATGATGGCTTCGATGCCGCCCACAACGGCGTCGCGGCCGTATTTGTCGATCATCTCGAGAAAGCGCCGCTCGCCGGTTTTGACCGCGGCGATCTGAGCGCGAAAGTCGCCCATCGCCCGCTCGGGCAAGCGCACGTTGGTCCGGATGACCGAGATCAGTTCCTCGTTTGGTTCGCCCTTGCGGTAGATCTTCACGATCGGCATCTGCAGGCCTTCGGAAAAGATGTCGGTCGTCGCGCCGTCGAGCGTGCCGCCGACGTCGGGCCAATGCGCCATGCAGCAGGAGAATCCCACCACCTCGCCATCGTGGAAGATCGGCACGGTGAAGGTCATGTGGTTGAGATGGCTGCCGGTGATGTAGGCGTCGTTGGTCAGGAGGATGTCGCCGGGATCGAGGTTTTCGACGCCGTAATGCGCGAGTTTGGTTTTGACCGTATCGCTCATGCCGCGAATGAACATCGGCAGTCCGAGCCCGATCGAAACGGTATTGCCCTCTGCATCGAACAGGCCGACGGTGAAATCGAGCGCCTCGTAGATGATCATGTTGTAGGCGGTGCGCATCAAATTGGTTTTCATCTCTTCGGTTGCGGCGATGAGACCATTGCGCACGATTTCCGTCGTCACCGGATCGGGCCGATAGCGAGCAGATGCGACCTTGGGTTTCAGCGCGGCATCCATGCTCAGCTCCGCAGGACCTCGATCACCAGATCGCCGAAGCCGTCGACCGTGACGACATCGCCGGGGTGGACGACCGTGGTGGACGCATATTCCTCGACCAATGCCGGGCCGGTGATGCGATTTTCGGCGAGCAGCACTGCACGATCATAGCTCGGGGTATCGACCCAGGAGCCGGCCTCGGCAAAATAGACGGGACGCGCGCCGCGAAAAGCGGCTGCCGGAGGCGTGGCACTGCCTGCGGCGATCGGCTCGAATACCGGCTTGCGCAGCGAGCCCGTGACCGCGCTGCGCAGGCTGACGATCTCGGCCCTTTCGTCTGGGGCCGAATAGCCGTAGCGCCTTGCGTGCACGGCGTCGAAGCGCGCTTTGATGGCGTCGCGATCCTCGGCCTGGAATAGCTCGAGCGGCAGCTCGACGGTGACCGCGTGCTCCTGCCCGACGTAGCGCATGTCCGCTGAACGCTCTACGGCGATGCCCGCGACGGACACCTCGCTGCGGCGGACGGCCTCGCGGCCGATGCGCTCCATCTCTGCATAGATCGCCTCCATGGCCGCGAACGACGCGTCGGCGAGCGGCATGAACCAGGTCTTGACGAAATCCCGCCGCAGCTCCGCAACCAGCATCCCGTAGGCGGAAAAATGTCCGGGAGCGCGCGGGATGACCACCTTGGCGATGCGCAGCTCCCGCGCAACCATCGCCGCGTGCAAGGGTCCCGCGCCGCCATAGGCGACGAGGGTGAAATCCGCGGCATCCAGGCCGCGCTCGGTGGTGACCCAGCGCACCATGTGCGACATTTTGGTGGTGGCGATGCGTAGAATGCCGTCGGCCGCTGCGGTGACATCGAGGCCGAGCGGATCGGCGACGCGCGTAGCGAGCGCGCGCCTCGCGCCGTGGACGTCGAGCTTGATCTCGCCGCCGAGAAAACGGTCGGCGCCCAGCCGTCCCAGGACGAGATTGGCGTCGGTGATGGTGGGATCGGCGCCGCCCAACCCGTAGCAGACCGGGCCCGGCTGGGCACCGGCACTCTCCGGCCCGACGGTAAGCGCACCCATCTCGGCGCGAGCAATCGAGCCTCCGCCGGTTCCGACCTCCTGGATATCGATCATCGGAATCTGCACCGGCAGCCCGGTGGCATAGCCGCCGATGAGGGCGCTTCCCGTCATCAGCACGCTGGCGTCGTGGATGACGCCTGCTTTCGCGGTGGTGCCGCCCATGTCGAACGCGATCGCGTTCTTGAGCCCGATGCGGTCGCACAGCGCCTTGGTGCCGATGACGCCGGCCGCAGGTCCGGACTCCAGCATGCGGATGCACGCGCTTTGCGCTTCCTCGACGCCGAAAAGGCCGCCGGTCGACTGCACGATGAGAAAGTCACCAGCGAAACCGGCGGCCTCAAGGTGCTCGCCCATCTCGCCGAGATAGCCGCGCACGCGCGGTCCGACATAGGCGTTCGCCGCTGCCGTCGAGGTGCGCTCGAACTCGCGATATTCCTGGGAAAGCTCGTGCGAGGCGGTGACGAAGAGATGCGCATGAGTTTCCTCGATGATCTCCTTCACCCGCTGCTCATGCGCGGGATTGCGGTAGGAGTGTAGGAATAGAATCGCGATCGCCTGCACCCCTTGGCTGGCGGCATCACTAACCGCCGCGCGCACCTGCTCCTCGTCGAGGGCAATGAGCACCTTGCCGTGCGCATCCATGCGCTCCCGGACCTCGTAGCGTAAGTCGCGCTCGATCAACGGCTGGTGGCGCCGGAAGAAGAGATTGTAGGATTCAGGCCGATTGACGCGGCCGATCTCGTAGATATCCCGGAACCCTTGCGTGGTCAGCAGCGCGCACGCCGCTCCGGTCCGCTCCAAAATCGTGTTGATCGCGACGGTCGTACCGTGAAGGAAGAGGCGCGCGGAGGAGAACTGCGTGCCGGCCTTGGTCACCGCCGCCTCCACGCCAGTGACCAGCCGGCTCGGCGTGGTGAGGGTTTTTCCGAGGCGGAGCTCTCCGGTGGTCTCGTCGAAAGCAGCGACGTCGGTAAACGTTCCGCCGACGTCCGCCGCCAGCCGAATTGCTAAATCCATCGCTCAACCCAAGCTCCGGCTGGCTCCGATGGGACGATATCAACCACCCCCATGGGCCGCAACGCTGGCCGCCTCTGACGCGCCGGGAGCCTTCGCGCGCAGGAGCGGAATCACTTCGCCGGCAAAAAGGCCGATGGACTGCAGGCTTTCCTCGAGCGTCAAGTCGCCGAAGGCGAACTGCCCCACCACGTAATTGCACCCGGTTGCGCTGAGCTCGCGGGCGAGGAATTCAGCCACCGTTGCCGGCGCGCCGGCAATGCCCTGTCCGTGCTCGGCGAGCAGATCGAAGCTCGCCGGCCGGGGATGCGACTGCGCGCGCCCGTGGCGGCGGAACAAGTGTGTGAAGCTCGCGTGCCAGACGAGGTAGGCACGACGCGCCAATGCCAGCGCCGCGACGTCGCTTGGCGCAACTACGATGAAGCGGCCGAGGCCGAGCTTGGGCAAGACCGCGGCGGGCGGATGGATTTGCTGCCAGATGGTCCGGTAGCGTTCGATGGCGAGCCGCGCCTCGTTTGTCGGATCGAGGCTGACGACGTTGAGGCCACGCCGGGCCGCGCGCTCGGCGCTCTCGGGCGCATGCAAGCCATACCAGATCGGCGGATGCGGCTTCTGCAGCGGCTCGAGTTCCATGGGCACGCCGCTGAAGGAAAATCGCCGGCCCTTGAAGTTGAGCACCTTGTGCGTCAATCCCTTGATCACAAGCTCCACCGCTTCCGCGTAGATCTCCTGCGCGTCCTGCGGCGCGACGCCGTAATATTCGAGCTCGATCGGCGCGGCGCCGCGCCCGACGCCGATGTCGAGGCGTCCGCCGCTCAGCTGGTCGAGCATGCAGATTTCTTCGATCAACCGCAGCGGATGGTGGAGCGGCATCGGCCAAACCAGCGGGCCGAACCGCAGCCGCCTCGTGCGCTCCGCCACGGCGGCGAGGAAAACGCTCGGCGATGGCGCCATGCCGAGCGGCGTCGAGTGATGCTCGGCGACGTGATAGGCGTGGAAACCGGCGCGATCGTAGGCCTCGGCGATCTTGAGGCGATCCTCGTAATAGTCCGCGAGCGCACCGCCGTAGCGATCGAGATGATCAAAGACACCGAATTGCATTTTTTCAACGCTTGCGCAGACCGACCAATGCCACGTGCTCTACGTCTCCGGCTTCAGCTTTTTCCTTCGCTGCGCCAGCGTTCGCAGCCGTAGCGCGTTCAGTCGAATGAAGCCCTCGGCGTCGCGATGGTCATAGGCGACGTTGCCCTCCTCAAACGTGACGAGTTCCCGGTCGTAAAGCGAATAGGGCGACGCGCGCCCGACCGCGGCGACGTGGCCCTTGTAGAGCTTGAGCCTGACGGTACCGGTCACGAATTCCTGTGATGCGTCGATGGCCGCCTGCAACATCTCGCGCTCGGGCGTGAACCAGAAGCCGTTGTAGATGAGCTCGGCGTATTTCGGCATGAGCTCGTCCTTGAGGTGGGCTGCGCCACGGTCGAGCGTGATCGACTCAATGCCGCGGTGCGCCGCGAGCAGGATGGTGCCGCCCGGAGTTTCGTACATGCCGCGCGACTTCATGCCGACGAAACGGTTCTCGACGAGATCGAGCCGCCCGATGCCGTGGGCATGCCCGAGCGCGTTGAGCGCGGCGAGCAGGTTCGCGGGCGAAAGCCGCTTGCCATCGAGCGCAACGGCGTCGCCGCGCGCGAACTCGACCTCGACGTAAGTGGGACGATCGGGGGTGGCCTGCGGATCGAGCGTGCGCGAATAGACGTAATCCGGCACCTCCTGCGCGGGATCCTCCAGTACCTTGCCCTCCGAGGAGGCGTGCAGCAGATTGGCATCCACCGAAAACGGCGCCTCGCCGCGCTTGTCCTTCGCGATCGGGATCTGGTGTTGCTCGGCAAAGGCGATGAGCGCCTCGCGCGAGCGCAGCTCCCATTCCCGCCACGGCGCGATCACCGTGACGTCGGGCTTGAGCGCGTAATAGCTGAGCTCGAAACGCACCTGGTCGTTGCCCTTGCCGGTTGCGCCGTGCGCGACAGCATCGGCGCCGACCTTCTCCGCGATCTCAATCTGCCGCTTGGCGATGAGCGGGCGCGCGATCGAGGTGCCAAGGAGATACGAGCCCTCGTAGAGCGCATTCGCCCGG
>VAZM01000105.1:0-375 GCA_005883135.1 Alphaproteobacteria bacterium | reverse complement strand
CGCGTGCCGGCTTGAGCTCCTCGCCCTGGCCGAGATCGGCGGTGAAGGTCACCACCTCGCAGCCATAGGTGGTCTGCAGCCATTTCAGGATGATCGAGGTGTCGAGCCCGCCGGAATAGGCGAGCACCACCTTTTTCACCGCGCGCGTTTTGGAATCCTCTCGGGGCATTGTTAGCTGCAGTCGGTCAATGATGCCCCTTCATGCCGGACCACTATAGCGAGTCGCGGCGTGTTCACCAATCCTGATCGCCCACCTGTCGGCCGATGTCCAGACGATCAGCGCAGAAATGCGGCAATCATGTTTGGTCCGCGGCACGCGGCCGCGTCGCCGGTACTGCGCAAGCGCGTTATGGTTGGGCGCGGTGAGCAGCGTGA
>VAZM01000094.1:9920-31811 GCA_005883135.1 Alphaproteobacteria bacterium | reverse complement strand
ATCGGAGCAGTCCGGAAATGCCGGAACCGCCATTTTCCATCATTCATGTGGGTTTTGCCCGCACAGGCACCACCAGCCTGCAACTCAATTTTTTCTCGCATCGCGATGACATCTTCTATGTCGGCGAACCGTACGGCAAATTCGGCGGAATTTTTTCGCATCTGCGGTTTACGGAGGATTTTAAATACGACGAAGTGTACCTTCTGCGGCTGTGCAACGAGCAGATCTTTGCCAAGACCGAGGGGAGACCTATCGTCATCTCCGACGAAATCCTCTGTGACTCTCCGCAGAGGTATCTTGTTCCCTATCTCGTCCCCCGAGATGTCATAGCGTTCCGACTTTTCAAGTTTTTTCAGCCCGCCAGGATCATTTTCACGATTCGCAAGCAAGAAGATTACGTTTCCTCCGTGTATCTCAATTTGAAGCGTAATTCAGCTTTTTTGGATCGGATAACCGTTCCGCCTCTCTCGCGCTGGTATCGGGCGATGGTCTCCCAGCTTCGAGGAAATTTCCTGCAAAACATCGATTTTCACGAGAGTATCGCGCTCTACGAACAAATCTTTGGCCGCGAGAATATTCTCGTACTGCCGCTGGAGCGCCTCATCATCGATGGACCGGACCGCTATCTTCAGGAACTTTGCGATTTTATCGGCATTGAGCTGTCGGAGCAGGACGTTCACCGCTTTGCCCAGCCGCAAAACGTGCGCATGTCGGAAGTGCAGAATCTGGCAGCAGAGTTATTGTCCGACGACGACCGGTTCTTCAGCTTCTTCTCTCGATTGGAGCAATCCTTCGGCCGGGAACGCGTTCGCGAATTCTTGGAGTTCGGTGAGCGAACCAAGGCCTCACTCGAGAGCGATGATTTGGCCGATCTGAAAGGACGAGTCGGAGCAGGAAATCGCCGGCTTGCTGAAGACTATGGACTGGAATTGGAACGCTTCGGCTATACTCTGGCGGCAGCATCCCCATCTCGGACGCCGGCTATTCAGACTGCACCAACGACAGGGCAACCTTCGGAAAACCGGCTGACGCAATTGCAGGGCGTTATCGATACGCAGCGCCGTGCTCATGCCAATCAGATCGGAGACATCGAGGCCACCTTCGACGCGCAGCGCCAGGTATTTCGGGCACGCATCCAGGACCTCGAAGCCACGCTCGATCGGGAGCGCAACGGGTTTGCCGCGCAGTTCAGAGACCTCGAGGCGGTACTCCAGCGGGAGCGCGAGGGGTTCGGCGCCCGCATCGAGGAACTCGACGCGACCGTTCACAACGAGCGTGCCGCGTTTGCCGCCGAGTTCACGCAGAGCGGAGCGACACATCAGCGGGAGCGTGAGGTATTCCTCGCCCGCATCGGAGAGCTTGACACGACGCTTGCGGCGGAGCGGGACGCGTTTCGCGCCCGAATCGGCGAACTCGAAACGACGCTTGGGGCGGAGCGAGAGGCTTTCCTCGCCCGCGTGAGAGAGGTTGAAACTAGACTTCACGAGGAGCGCGAGGCTTTCCTCGCCCGGATCAGAGAGCTCGACACGACGGTCGAGAACGAGCGAAGCGCCTTTTCCGACCAATTCGCGGCGATGCGAGTGACTGTCGACGCGGAACGCCAAGCCTATATAGCGCGCATCCAGGAATTTGAAGCCGTCTTCCAGGCCGAGCGCGAGGCGTTTGTCGCCCGGATCGGAGAGCTTGACCGAGCACTACAGAGGCTTGGGAAGTTTTTTCGCTGGGTCGGTCTCTCTCCGCTTCTCGCGTTGCGCCAGCGGCTGACCCGGAAAGGGTGAACCTGCCTTGCTCATGGCATGTTCATCGCGCGCTCGCCCTGAAGGATGCACATTTGTGTTAGCCGCCGAACCTCAAACGCGACTACCTCGGACTATTCACCATGGCTGACGTGACCAAACTGCCCGCCCGGCTTGGACGCAAGCCGATCGTGGTCGCTCCGGGCGTCTACGATGCGTTCACCGCCTTGCTCGCCGAAGCCAGCGGCTTTGCCACGCTTTACGTCTCCGGTGCGGCGATCTCGTATACGCGGCTCGGCCGGCCCGACATCGGTCTCGTGAGCATGAGCGAGGTCGTCGAGACCGTGGGCATGATTCGCGACCGCGTCAACGCCGACCTGATCGTCGATGCTGACACGGGCTATGGCAACGCGCTCAATGTGGCGCGCACCGTGCGGCTGTTCGAGCGCGCGGGAGCGAGCGCGATCCAACTCGAGGACCAGGATTTTCCCAAGCGTTGCGGTCATCTCGACGGCAAGGTCCTCATCCCGCCGGCCGAGATGGCGGCAAAGATCAAGGCCGCGGTCGATGCGCGTTTCTCGCGCGAGACGCTGGTGATCGCGCGCACCGACGCGATCGCGGTCGAAGGCTTCGAGCGCGCCGTCGAGCGCGCCGCGCTCTACCGCGACGCCGGCGCCGACGTGCTGTTCGTCGAGGCGCCGCAGACGCGCGCGGAGCTCGAGCGCATCCCGCGCGCGCTCGGCAACGCCCCGCTGATGGCGAATATGGTCGAGGGCGGCAAGACCCCGCCGTTGCCGGCAGCGGAACTCGAGGCGATGGGGTTCGCCCTCGTTATCTTTCCCGGCGGGATCGTGCGCGCATTTGCGCGCTTGGCGAGCGAATATTACGCCTCGCTCGCCGCATCCGGCACATCCGAGCCGTTCCGTTCCCGCATGCTCGATTTTGCTGCCCTGAATGATCTGATCGGAACGCCGGAGATGCTCGCACTCGGCAAACGCTACGACAGTTCCGCGCGTGCATCGCCCGGCAAGCGCGGCACGCGTGCTGAAAGCGCACGGTCCGAGTCTTGATCTTTCACTTCTGTCCAATGCATGTCGTGTGAATTGGGAATGGGTTAAGCGAGACGCGAATGGAAAAATTCTACGATCTCGTCATCAAGAACGCCCGCGTGGTGCGCCCCAACAGGACGTCCGTCGATTGTCTCGACATCGCCATCAAGGACGGAAAAGTCGCGCGTCTGTCACCGGATATCGAGGCGGAACAGGCGAAAGAGATTTTCGACGCCAAGAATCTTCTCGCTTTTCCCGGCTGCGTCGACGCCAACATGCACATCGGCATTTATGCGCCGCTCGCCCAGGACGCGGTTTCGGAGAGCAAGGCCGCGGCGATGGGCGGCGTGACGTCGAGCCTGAACTACATACGCACGGGCCATTATTACCTCAACCGCGGCGGCCCGTACCGCGATTTCATGCCGGAAGTGCTCAAGCAATCCGAGGGACGATTCTGGGTCGATTACGGCTATCACATCGCGCCGATCGAGGCCGGGCATATCGACGAAATGGAACATCTCGTCCTCGACCATGGCGTGCCGTCATTCAAGATCTTCATGTTTTATGGAGGATACGGCCTGCACGGGCGCTCGACCCATCAGCACGAATTTCTCATGATCGGGCCGGAGGAGCGTTATGACATCGCGCATTTCGAATTCATCATGCGCTCGGCACAGCGCTTGATGGCGAAATATCCGGAACGTGCCGCCCATATCAGCGTCAGTCTGCATTGCGAGATTGCGGAAATCCTCGAGGCCTACACGAAGCTGGTTGAGCGCGACGGCACGTTGACCGGCCTGCACGCCTATAGCGCCGCTCGCCCGCCGCACTCCGAAGGGCTTGCCATCTGGATTGCCTCCTATCTCGCCAACGAAACCAACTGCCTGAACGTCAATCTCCTGCACCTGAGCTCGCGCAAGGCGATGGAAGCGGCGTGGATCATGCAACAGGTGTTTCCGCACATCGCCTTCCGACGGGAAGTGACGGTGGGCCATCTGCTGCTGGACGCCGATTGCGCGTGCGCCGTCCACGCAAAGGTCAATCCGCCGATCCGCCCTCGGGAAGATGTGGAAGCGTTATGGCAGGCGGTGCTGGAGCATAAGGTCGACTGGATCGTGAGCGACCATGCCTGCTGCTCGGCCGAACAGAAATGGTCGAAAAAGGATCCGACGAATATCTGGCTGGCGAAAGCGGGATTCGGCGGCACCGAATATCTGCTCTCGGGCGTGCTGAGCGAAGGCAGTAAGCGCGGCATGTCTTACAACCACATGGCCGAGCTTCTGAGCTTCAAGCCGGCGCAGCGGTTCGGCTTGCTCAGCAAGGGCGACATCGCCCCCGGTTACGATGCCGACATCGCGCTCGTCGACCCGCATGAGAGCTTCGCCGTTCGCGCCGCCGACTCCGAATCCGAGCAGGGTTATTCACCCTTCGAGGGGCTCGAGCTCTCCGGTCGGGTGAAGACCACGTTCTTGCGCGGCGTTGCGGTGTTCCATCACGGAAACGTCATCGCGCCGGCGCGGGGTAGATACCTGCGCCGGCCGCAGCGAATAATGTCTACTGCGGCACCTCGTTCGTCTGATAGCCTGCTTTAGCCCACGATGAGGTCGAACTGATGAAGACATACACCACGGTGATATTGGCCGCGCTCGTCGGTGCGGGCATCGGCGGCCTTGCCGTCCAAGGCCTTCATGCGCAAACCAAGCTGCCGACGGCCTATTACATCGCTGAAATCGACGTGACCAACGAGGACGTTTACAACAAGCAGTGGATGCCGAAAGTCGACGAGACGGTCAAAGCCGCAGGCGGCGTCTATCTGGTGCGCAGCACGAGCGTCGAGCGGATCGAGGGCGCCGCTCCAAAGCGGCTCTTGATCAGCAAATGGGACGACATCGACAAGCTGACCGCTTGGCGCGAATCCCAGGCCTATATGAAGACGCTGCCGCTCCTCGACAAGGCGGCCAAATCCGTGCGCTCCTACGCGGTGGAAGGGCTCAATTAGTGCCTCCCGCTTGGAGCGGCGAACGAACTGCCGTCATGGCGGTTCTCCCCGATCCTCGCGAAACTCCCGTCGTCCGCGAACACGGCGTCCTCGGGGATGAGATGTTTGCCGACCGGCCCGTTCGAGGTCGAGCGGCCGGTGACGGTCCACTCCTGATAATTCCGTCGCAAGAGCCTGCATTCCACCGACACTTTGCCGCCCCGGCCGACTTCGATGACGGCGTAGTTGCCGGCGTTGACGTGGCGCAGGCGCTTGCGGTCGTGCGCGCGCGCAACGGGAAGTATCCGGTCGAGCGCCGACGCGTTCACGTAGGTCGTCGCGCCGCGCCGCAGCACCTCGAACGTGTGCACATGCCCGTAGATGTGCAGCAGGAGGTTCGGAAAGTCTCGATCGAGATGTCGGGCGCGGTCGTGCGCCAGCAAGACGCAGCGTTGCAAGTCGGTGCCGGATTTGCGCAGCGCGGCACGGACGAGTGCCCGGCACCTGCGCCCATATTCGGCGGTGCCGGAAAGCTGGCGCCGCCCCGGCAGCGGGCCGCGAAACGAATAGCCGGCGAATGTCAGGCTGCCGACCTTCACCGCCTTGAGGTGCACGAGCCGCGCGCGGGCGCCGAGTGTCACGTCGTCCGGCATGCGGTCCCAATTGCCGTGCACGTAGACGATGGGACACTCGAACGTCGCGAGCGTCGCGAAGATATCGGCTGCGGCGCGGCTGCCGATGTCGCCCGCGATCGCAATCACGTCGTACTCGTTTGCTTCCTGGGCGCGGAGCTTTCGCACGCAGGCGACGTTGTTGTGGATGTCCGAGATCGCCAGGATCTTCATTTGCAGATCGATTGCGAAGCCCGTGGGTGCTGGGCCTCGCCGCCTGACGCGAGGCCCGGTCTGTACTGCGGGCATCGCTAGCAGATTCCCGCGCCACTTGAGCTGGCCCGTCGCGCGCTGCAGCGAGAAGTGCTAGGCTGTTTGTGGCACTTCGACAATCGGGATCCAACAATATGCCCGGTCGGCTGGACGGCATTCATGCGCTCATTACCGGCGCCGCGGGCGGCATTGGCGCGGCGTGCGCTCGCCGCATGGCCGGTGAAGGCGCGCAACTGTTGCTGGCGGATCTCAACGGCGAGGCGGCGAAGTCGCTGTCCGACGAACTCGGCCAGGCATCGGTCCAGGCGGACGTTACCCGCGCGGCGGACATCGATCGCATGTTCGAGCTGGCGTACCGGCGCTGGGGACGCCTGGACGTGCTGTTCAACAATGCCGGGATCGCCGAAGCCCGCCGACTGCTCGAGCTCACGCAGGAGGAGTGGGACCGCACGCTGGCCGTCAACCTGCGCGCCGTTTTCTTCGTCTTGCAAGCGGCCGCCAAACGCATGCGCCAGCAGGCGCCGATTGCCGGCTCCGAGCTGCGCGGAAAGCTGATCCAGACCGCCTCGATCGCCGCCTACCGCGGCGGTCTGGCCATCATGGCGCATTACGGCGCCAGCAAGGCCGGCGTTGTCAGCATTACCCGCACCGCCGCGCAGGTGCTCGCGGCCGACCGGATCACCTCGAATTGCGTCTGCCCTGGTGCGGTTGACACGGCGATGTGGAAGAAGATCGACGCCGAGTGGAGCGAGCTCGAGGGCTGGCGAATTGGCGAAGCGTGGAAACGACGAACCTCGGTCGTCCCGCTCGGCCGAGCGGAAACCGCCGACGACGTGGCCGGTGTCGTGAGCTTTCTCGCTAGCCGCGACTCCGACTACATGACCGGCCAGGCCGTCAACGTCGACGGCGGCCTCGTCATGGGCAACTGAGACCGCGCGGAAACGCTGTGATCGTCACGACGTTTCCCCGCCCCGTGCGCGTCATCGAGCACACGTTGATCCCGCTGCACGACGGTACGATGCTGGCGGCGCGCATCTGGCTGCCGGAGGATGCGGAGCAGAACCCGGTTCCTGCTATCCTGGAATATCTGCCGTATCGCAAGCGCGACGGGACGTACGACAGGGACTCGCTCACGCATCCGTATCTGGCCGGCCACGGCTACGCGGGCGTTCGCGTCGATCTCCGCGGCAGCGGCGAGTCCGAAGGCCTGCTGTTCGACGAGTACGCACCGCAGGAGCAGGACGATGGGCTCGAGGTGATCGCGTGGTTGGCGGCGCAGCCGTGGTGCAGCGGCGTCGTCGGAATGATGGGCATCTCCTGGGGCGGATTCAACGGACTTCAAATCGCGGCGCGGCGCCCTGCGGCGCTCAAAGCCGTCGTGACCATATGCTCGACCGACGATCGCTACGCCGATGATGCCCATTACATGGGCGGGACCCTTCTTACCGCCGGGCTTGGATGGGGCTTCTTCTTTTTCGCTTTGATGTGCCTGCCCCCCGACCCGGTGCTCGTCGGCTATCGCTGGCGGGCGATGTGGCTGGAGCGGCTGGAGAACATACCGCTGTTCTTCGAAACCTGGCTGCGGCACCAGCGGCGCGACGCGTATTGGAAGCATGGATCGGTATGCGAGGACTACGCTGCGATTCAATGTCCGGTCTACGCAGTGGGCGGTTGGACCGACGGCTATACGAACGCAATTCCCCGACTGCTCGAGCGGCTGAAAGCGCCGCGCAAGGGTCTCATCGGCCCTTGGGCGCATGCCTATCCGCACTTTGCGCACCCCGGCCCGCAGATCGGATTCCTGCAAGAGATGCTGCGCTGGTGGGACTACTGGCTCAAGGACATCGATACCGGTGTAATGGACGAGCCCATGCTGCGCGCATGGATGACGGACAGCGTGAAACCCGCGTCCCGGCACGAGACGTTGCCGGGCCGCTGGGTCGCGGAGCCTTCATGGCCACCGCCGGGAATAACGCCCCGACGTTTGTTCTTGACCGACCTGGGCCTGCGCGCCGAAGCGGCAACCTTTACAGCTCGCGCGGTGTGCTCGCCGCAGACGGTCGGCAGCTGCGCAGGCGAGTGGGTTCCGTTCGGCCGCGGACACGATCAAGCCGGCGATCAAGGGGAAGACGACGCGCGCTCGCTCGTGTTCGACACCGCACCGCTCGAAACGCCAATCGAGATGCTCGGCGCGGCGATCGCCACGCTCGAGGTCGTATCCGACAGGCCGGTGGCGAACCTGGCGGTCCGCTTGTGCGACCTGCATCCCGGCGGCGAATCGCTGCGCGTCAGCTACGGCGTGCTCAACCTCGCGCATCGCGACGGGCACGAGAGTCCCGCGCTGCTGGCGGTAGGGCAGCGTTACCGGGTGCGCATCCGGCTCAACGACGCGGGCGCGGTGTTTCCGGCCGGCCATAGGATCAGGCTCGCCTTATCCACCGCTTACTGGCCGATCATGTGGCCTTGTCCGGAGAAGGCGACGCTCACGATTTTGGCCGGCACGCTCGAGCTGCCCGTGCGCCCGCCGCGGCCCTCGGACGCGCGGCTTAAGCCGCTGCCCGATCCCGAAACGGCGGCGCCGGAGAAGCCGACGGTGAGTCGCCGCGGCGACCTGCGCATCGAACGCATCGAGCGCATCGGTCTCGAGTCGGGCGCTAAGGCCGCGTCGAGGTTTCACGTCGAGGACGACGACCCGCTCAGCGCGGTGGTCGAACTGCGACGGACCGACACGAAATCGCGGGAGGGATGGCAAGTGCGGATCGAGACGCAGATGCGGCTCGCATGCACGCGTGATGTCTTCCTGCTGCAGGCAAGCCTGCGCGCATGGGAAGGCGAGAACGAAGTCTGTCATCGCGATTGGGATCGCGCTATTGCGCGAGACTTCCTCTGACCGTTCGACTCAGTTGGAGCACGTTGGCGTGGAGGGGAATGATTGCACCCAAGCTCGCTCTGTCCCGCTGCGCCCTGGGCGACGCACAGGGCCTCACCTGTTCGGCGCGCCGGGGGCGAACAGGTCGTAGGGATAGCGGGCATACGCCACATTGGTCCCGCTCGCGCCCAGCAATCCTTCGATCTCCTCCGCCGTTTTCTCGACCACGCTGCGCGGCCGTCCGGCTTCGAGCTGGCGCCTGAGCTCGATCAGCGCCTGATTGGCGTCGTCCAGGCGCCGCGCCAGGACCGTTGCAACGTAAAGCAGCGCGACCGGGTCCACGCGCAGGAGGGTGGCGGCATCAGCGACGTAGAATTGCGAGACCTCCAGCGCACGCACGTCCGCGGAGTGCGGCTGATCGAGCAGCACGGAGAGCTCGCCGAATACGGCGCCGGGCTCCCGCACGGTAGCGATCTCGAGGCCGTCCCTGAGGACCGCCACCGCGCCCGTCCGCAGGATCAGCAGCCGGCCGGTCGTCGCGGCCGCAGCGATCACGGTCTCGCCGGCCTGGTAGGTTGCGATCGGAAAACCGCCGAGCTTCCTCTGGAACAAGGCGATGTTGGGAATGAGTGGCATGGGCGTGCTCGCTCCTCCGTTGCGCGTGTTAGGTTGGGCGCCTTGGCATGCATCTTGAAATCGGCCTCGCAATCGAGAACTCTAACCGCTTCGGACCGGGAGCAACCGAAATGTCGCAGCGAAACCTGCGCTGCACCGGTGACGGCCTTCGAGATTGCTGCATCTTCGTGACCCTTCCGGCCAACAGGCCGCGCGACCTTGGAGTGTCGAGCACATGCGCAGCTGGGACGTAGCTCTGCGGCTTTCGATCGTTTTCGCGATCGCCGCCCTCATAGCCCTGGCCGCCAGCCTCTATGAGGTCGACCGGCGCGACAAGAGCAGCTCTGAGACGGCTGCAGCCACTCTCACCGACCTCGAGCAGCAAGTGCAAATTCTGGGGGATCAAATTCGCATTCTCACTAATCAACTGGACGCGAGCGAACGGCAAGCGCGGGCTCTCGGCAGCCAAATGCAAGGGCTCGATTTGCGGCTTAGGGCGCTGGAGGAGAACTTGCGCAGCCGCCGATGATGGCCGCGCCCGGCGCGGCATCCGCCGATAACCTCGCAGCGAATTACTCCGCCCCGACAGCTAGGTATGCGCTACCCGCTCTGGCGGCGGCTATGGCGCTACCGGCTCGTTCGGAAAGCCTGCCTTGTCCAGCGCGCGCCGCACGCTGCCGGAGGCTTTCGCCTGTTGCATGAACGCGGTGACATAGGCAAGCGCGGTCGGCCGGTTCTTCGGGACGGCGATCGAGATGGCGGTCTGCTGAAAGCCGCCGTCGACAATCCGCGAGCCCGGCAATTGCGCCGCCAATGGCGGCAGCGAATCGCGCGAAAGAGCGAAGGCGTCGGCTTTGTCGGTATGCAGCAAGGCCATGGCCTCCTCGACCGATGCCGCGGCGGAAATCGTGGTGTTTTTCAGTGAACGTGCGGCGGCGCGGATGGTCGTTGTGTTGGCGATGCCGACCACGCGCACATCCGGCCGATCCACCTCGGCGACCGTCTTCATGCCCGAGGCGGCCGTGGCGAGATAGGTGCTTTCGATCATGAAATAGGCCGGCCCGAAGTCGACGCGGTTCTTGCGCTCCTCGTCGACGGGCATGAATCCGACATCGACCGCGCCGGATTCGGTCGCGTCGGTGACCAGGCCGGAGTTCGCTGCGAGCATGAACTCCAACGGTACGCCGAGTTGTTTTGCAAGCTCCCTGGCAAGATCGACGGTAACGCCGTGCGGCTCGCCGTGTGCATCCTTGACGACGAAGAAGGCGGAAGCGGCGGGCGCGAAGACGATCCCGACGCGCAGCTTGCCGGTGGGGATGAGCTCTTTCACTGCCGTGCTCTCTTTCGCGCTAGCGCCTCCGGCGGCGATGGCGGCAGCCAAGAGCATTCCGCACGATTGAGATATGTCATTACTGGTTCCCTCTGAGCTCGTCTTTTCGCAATAAGACTTGATAGCTTCTTTCGCGCAGTGTCACTACTGCCGGATGTGGCGACGGGGACCGAACCAGCTCCCGATAGCACTGAGTGGATCGCCCTACCACGCGACTTTTCACGGAGAGGATCATGATCGACCACGTGGGATTTTCGGTGTCGGACTATGCGCGCGCCAAGGCGTTTTATGAAAAGGCGCTGGCGCCACTGGGCTATGTGTTGGTGATGGAGGTGACGGCTCAGCAGACCGGGCAACCGGCCGCCGGCTTCGGCAGCGGCGGGAAACCCGACTTTTGGATCGGCGGCGAGGGCAAGCTGGAGAAACCAGTGCACATAGCGATCGCCGCAAAAGATCGAGCAACCGTGGATGCGTTCTATCGAGTCGCGATCGCTGCGGGTGGAACCGACAATGGGCCTCCCGGTCTGCGCGTGCACTACCATCCGAATTACTACGGTGCCTTCGTGCTCGATCCCGATGGACACAACATCGAGGCAGTCTGTCACGCGCCGGCTTAACAAACGTTTGCCGATGAGCGCCGGGATTTGCGGATCTGTCCCCTAAATATCGCGCGTAGCCCGGATTTCGCTGTGTTCAGTCCGGGCTACTAAGTTAACACCTCCGAGTCTCATCCCTTCTTGCCCGCCTTGATCTCGTTGAACTTGGCGAGCGCGCGTTCGAATTTGCTGTCGAACAGCCACATCGCGTTGAGAATTTCGCGGAAGCTTGCCGACGTTTTTGCCCGGTCGGCTTGTCCAAACGTGAAAACGCTGTTGTTGCGCAAATATCCCATGATCGTGGGGTCGGAGATCCTGTAATTGGCCAAATTGCCGGAATTGAGCGCAGTCTTGGTAGGACTCGGAATGATCTGAATGAGCTCGAACAGCTTCATCTGATCGATCGGATTTGGCAGTGCCTTCACGATCGCGGGTATCCGCGGGAAGACGTCTGCATGCGCGTTAACGAGCGCGTCTCGCACCGCGGTCCAGTGATTGTATCGATGATCTAGATTGCCGACCCGCGCCTCTTCCTTGTCGTCGCGCGCGCTCAATGCGGGATCGAAGGCCGCGATCGATTTCTTGATCGCCGACCACCTCCTTTGCCCATTTTGATCCTCGGATACGCCCGATTGAAAACTTCCCTTGTATGTATTCGAGCGCGCATTGCCCATGTTTTGGTTGCCGTTGGTCTCGGCAAAGAAGATGCCCAAGCTGATACGGCCGGCAACTTCGGCGTGGGCTGCGTCGAGGCCCTTGGCGCGGGCAATCGCGGTTCCGAGCTCGACCACGTCCTTGAACGGAGTGTCCGAGCTTTGCGCATTGGCGGGCGGCGCCTGCATGATCTTGAACAGCGACTCGTACTCCTTGAGAAGCGGCTCATTGTCGGCATCGAAATACGCCGAAGGAAGTCCGAATCTGTTCGGCCTGCCGATTCTGGAGGGAAGCGCGTCGGTCAGATCTTTATAGGCGCTTATCATGTTGTTGCGGGCGAGATAGAGCGCCTGACCAGGCAAATTCGGCAGCGGTTGCTTCGATTCGATCTGTGCGCGGCGCTGCCGCAAGATCGATTTGAATTGGTTGAGCGCGGTGTTGTAGGCGCTAAGCGCATCCGGCTGTGATTGCGCGAGCGCCGGCTGGCCCGCCGCGGGGGAAATGAAGCGGATAGTGCCGATCGGGGCCGGCACGAGCGCCGTATCGGCCACCCTGTCAACGGCGTCGCAGATCGGCGGCATGAAGAAGAGACAGAGCGCAAGCGCCGGGCCCGCGGGCGGCCGCAACACCGCCAAGGCGCTCCGCCGCTCGACGTGCCTACGCACCACGCGACGGCTATCGCACCGTCTTGCGGAACAGCACCGTATTGTCGAACACAAGATTGATGGTCCAGATCCAGCGGGCGCCCATGAATGCCTCTGGATAGCGCCAGTAGCCGGGCACGCCAATGATGCCGACCTCCTGATCGAGGTACTCGAATGCCCGCGGCCATTTCGAGTCGTCAAAATTCGGATTCATCCACCCATCCGGAATCGCATAATGGATTGCGAAGCAATGCTCGCGGCAGGTCGGCAGCTTCGCCAACGGGTGGACGCGCCCGCCGAGGTGCGAGGTGTCGTGGATGTTGCCGTACTCCACCACGTCGTCGGGATGCTGCAGCGGCGCGATGTAGAACGACTGCGCCTTCCACGAGCTGTCCGTCACGGTGCCGTCGGAAAACTTCGCGATAAATCCTCCGTCGCCGGAGTGCCAGGTGTTGCCCCGGAACACCTCCATGCCGAGGCCCAGCTTGTCTTCCCAGTCCTGCGCCAGAACCGCGATCGTGTAAGGCCGCTTCACGCGCAAGCGCACCACGTGCGAGTTGAACGGAGTGTAAGGCGTGGCGTCGACGCCGATGAGCTGGCCGTTGATATAGAGCTCGAAATAGTTGTCCGCGACCATGAACGCGGTGATGACCTCGCCGTCCTTGTCGACATCGACGATCGGCACCTTGTTCAGGTCGACCTCGGACATGTCCTTCGGCATCACGCCCGAGCATTCATTGTAAAGGTCCGGCAGCTTGGGTGCGCTCGCGAAATGGTTGGCGACCGGCACCGTCAATGTCGTCCCGTCCTGGGCCGTGATCTCCCCGACCGGGTTTTTGCGCAGATTCATTCCCGGCCGCGGGTTGGCGCACGGAATGAGGTCCTCCGTCACGGTTTTCCCGAGTCCCTGCGTCACGATGCGCTTTGCCGGGGGATCCGCCTTGGGCAAGGGCAGCATCGAGGGCGGCGGCGACTGCTGCGCCTGCGCGGCGCCCGATGCAAGCAACGCCGCCGCCGTTGCGATTGCGAGCCACATGCGCACACGCCACGAATATCGGACCTGCCACACTTCGCGCATACGCCCTTCTCCTCTTGCCTTGTCGGTTTGCAGTTTCCCCCGCGGGCTAACGGACTAGCCCACGCCTAGCTGTCGCACGCATTCGGATGCTCCGGTGCTCAGCCTAGGCGAGGGCTCGAGCGCCGACAATAGAGTGCGGCAAGTTGCGCGTTCGCCAGCGGGGGCGCGGATGGCGGCCCTATCGCCGCAGAGCGAAGGTCTACTCCGCCTTGATGTTGCTCTCGCGAATGATGCGGCCGAACTCGTCGAATTGATCGCGAAGATGGGCGGCAAATTCGTCCCCGCAGAGCCCGGACGGATAAAGACCCTGGATGAGGAGCTTCTGCTCGATCTCGGGCGCCTGCAGCGCCGCGGTCAGCCATGCTGCGAGCTGCGACACCGCCGCCTTCGGCGTGTTTGCCGGCGCCAATGCTGCAAACCATGCCGGCACCGCGTAGTCCGGGAAGCCGGATTCCGCGACCGTCGGCAGGTCAGGCAGCTCATCGATCCGCCTCGGCGTGGTTGTGGCAATGGCGCGGAGCTTCCCGCTTTTCAGGTGCTCGGCCACGTTCGCATAGGTGCCGAACATCATGGTGACGTGCTCGCCTAAGAGCGCGTTCACGGAAGGCCCGTTGCCCGGATACGGAATGAAGGTCATGTCGACGTTCGCCATGCGCTTGAGCTTTTCGAACCCGAGGTGGAACGGGCTGCCGGGCCCGATGCTCGCCATGGTCAAGCTACCCGGTGTGGCGCGCGCCGCCGCGAGCAGATCGGCGAGCGAGTGGTACGGCGAGGCAGCGGTCACGACGATGAGGGTCGGCGCGTTCGCCAACTGGCAAATGGGCTCGAAGCTCGTCAGCGGATCATAGCTCGCCTTGCGCAGGTGCGGGTTGATGACGAACGGATTGGCTGCGAACAGGACCGTGTTTCCGTCCGGCGCGGCGCGCGCGGCTGTCTCCGTGCCGATCATCTCGCCGGCGCCCGGCCGGTTGTCGATCACCACGGTCGCTCCCTGCGTTCGGGCGATATGGTCACCGAGCAGGCGAGCCAGAATGTCCGTCACGCCCCCCGGCGCGGACGGAACGATCAGCTTGATCGTTCTCGCCGTCTGCGATCGTGCGCCCTTTGCGAGGGAAAGCAACGAAAGCGCGGCAGCGCCCGCGCAGAGATGCAGAGATGCACGGCGGGAAAGTTGCACCGGTTCCTCGCCAACGTGTGCGTGCGCTCCGGATCTCCAGCCCGAGTCGGGGGCAGGAGCGAAGCGCCTACTCCGCCCTGAGCTTGGCCGAGCGAATCACGTTGCCCCACTTTTCGGTTTCCTCGGCGATGAGGCGTTCGAAGTTGGAGCTCGAGAGCGCAAGCGGCGTATCGCCGAGCTCGGCGATACGCCGGAGCATTTTTTCATCGCCTAACGCAAGATTGATGTCCCGGCTCAGCGTGGCGACGATGTCGGCCGGCGTGCCGCGCGGCGCGACGATGCCGACAAAGATGCTCGCCTCGTAAGTCGGGAGGAATTCCGCCAATGCCGGGACCTCGGGCAAGGCGGCCGCGCGGGTTGCGGTGGTCACGGCCAAGGCCCGCAGCCTCCCCGACCGGATGTATTCGATCGAGGACGCCGTGGTGCCGAAATACACCTGCACTTGGCCGCCGAGGAGGTCGGTGACGGCCGGGCCGCCGCCGCGGTAAGGCACATGCAGCATGTCGACGCCGGCCAAGGTCCGGAACAGCTCCCAGTACATGTGCGGCGCGCTGCCGATGCCCGCCGACGCCACCGAGATTTTGCCCGGATTGGCTTTGGCGGAAGCGATCAGCTCGGGAACGGATTTGACCGGCAGCGACGGATGCACGACGAGCACTCCGGGCGCGCGGACAACGGGCGCAACCGCAGCGATCTCGCGAACGAAATTGAATTTGAGGTTGTCATAGAGAGTCGCGTTCCACGCGTCCGCCGACGTGGCGAGAAGCAGCGTGTAGCCGTCGGGCGCTGCTCGCACGAGCGCCTCCGCGGCAAGATTGCCGCCCGCACCCGGCCGGTTCTCGACGAAGAATTGCTGGCCGAGGCGCTCCGACAGCCATTGGCCGATGAGACGCGCGTATGTGTCGTTGACCCCGCCGGGTGGAAAGCCGGAGATGATCCGCACCGGACGCGTCGGATAGGCTTGCGCGGTGGCGAAGCGCGGCGCCGCCCCCAACGCGGCGGCGGCCGCGGCGAGATGTAGAAAGCTTCGGCGGGGGAATGTCACGGGTTTCCCAACGGTGGTGAGGGAAGTTGCGGCGCCGAATGCCGGCGCCCGCCGGCGGTCCTGCAACGACTATACCGAGCGCCGATTTATGCGAAAGAGGGGCCGGCGACAGTTTTCCCACGGCCTCGAGAATCTAGGCGCACTTGAAATGGTCCTGTGTTTCGACGTAGCGCGCAGCTCTGACCAAAACGAATCGCGGTTCACCGCAGCCCCGGCATGGCGGGAAATGCTTGCCGAACAGGCAAGTCACTTCGTGCTCCTGTGCATGGATGGGATCATGGGTCACCCGGTAGATTCCTGAATGCGGCACGGCGTCTCCCGGCTTGAATTGAGCGCCAATCGGGGCCATGGCTCAATCTCCATCGTATGGACTTGAGGCATTCTCCATCACCCGAGCCGCGCGGAGTTCTTCTTCGTGGGATTTGCGCGCGCCTATCGCAGGCCCTGGTCGCTATTATTGCAGAATCCGATTTTTGGTACAGAGCGCGGTTGCGAATTGAGTAAGCAACGCTGCGGTTTCACGCCGATCAGATGCGTCTGAGACACGCACTCGCGCGGGTCTGCTAAGGGCCGCAAAGTAAGGCCAGGCACAGATGAGCTTCCTGCGGCAGAGCCGGACTGCTTCTCATCCCGCATTTGCTCGGCTATGCTCGGCCGTATTGCCGCTGCAGCGGCTGATGAGGGACAAATGGCAAGCAAACGAGCTAGACGCGTCAAACGCCGGGCCTGGTCAAGTGCCGACGTGCGGGACTTGAAGGCGCACTCTCGCAAGAAGTCGCCGGTGAAACGGATTTCGAAGGCCATGAAGCGCACGGCTGGGGCGCTTCGGCAGAAGGCGCTCAGCCTCGGGTTGCCGCTGGGCCATCGCCGGTAAGCCGGCGGTTGATCCTCCTGCCGGTGACCATGGCCGTGCTGGCTTGAGGAGTTGGTCTTGCCGTTCGTAACCTGCGTATACAAGACGGCGAATTCGTCGGGCGGCAGACGATGGAGAGTTAGTTGAAAGCGTATCTTTGGCCAGTCGACGGCACACCCGCCCCCGCGCCGCCAACCCGGTGGCGGCGGTTTCTCGATCGCCATCTGCCGAGCGTGGTGATCTATCTGATGGTCGCCACGCTCGTGGGGGTGGTGCTTTATCCCCACATGGTGGTCACCGTTCCCAGCGGCTATGTCGGCGTGCTGTGGAAACGCTTTGGGGGCGGCACCGTGCTCGATCCGCGCCGGCTGAAGAATGAGGGCTTCAACCTCATTTTGCCTTGGAACAGAGTATTTCTGTATGACCTGAGGCTGCAATCGTTCACCGAATCCTACAACGCCATCTCCAGCGACGGCGTGAGTCTGACCGCGACAGTCATCGTCCGCTTCCGGCTGCAGCGCGACTCTGTCCCGGTGGTCCATCAGGCGGTCGGGCCGGATTACGTGAAAATCCTGGCGATGCCGGGGATCGGCAGCCTGACCCGCGAGGTCATCGCTCAATACACGGCCGAACAGGTGTATTCGACCGCGCGCCAGGAAATTCAGGACAAGATCCGCAGCCTTGTGGAGGCGAGGCTTTCGGAGAAGATGATGGAGCACGAAGGGGAGGAAGAGTCATATCGCATGTCCATGCGCGACACCTTCATTCTCTACGACATACTGGTGACCGGCATCGAGCTGCCCGCCGCCATCGTCGCCGCCATCAACCGCAAGACCGAACAATACTACATCGCCGAGGAATACAAGTTCCGGGTGGAGCGTGAAAAAAGAGAATCGGAACGCAAAAAGATCGAGGCAGAAGGCATACGCGAGTTTCAGCAGATCGTCAGCCAGGGCATCTCGGACTCCTACCTGCGCTGGCGCGGCATTGAGGCGACGCTTCAGCTTTCGCAATCGACGAATTCGAAGGTCATCGTCATTGGCAGCGGGAGAGATGGTTTGCCGATCATCCTGAACACGGACACGGCTGCGCCCGCCACGGCAGCCGCGCCGGCGGAGGACGGGACCGGCAAGCAAAGGGCGACGGCCGCGGGGCCGGCAGTGCCCTTGGAGAAAATGCCTGCCGATGCGTTGGCGACGCCGGCCGAAAAAATACCGTCGGTGCCCCCGACTACTCCGCCTAGAGCTACTCCGTCTGCTGCTCCGTCTGTTGCTGCTCGCGAGGAGTCACGCTCCTTCTGGCCGCTCAGTGTGGCGACGATCAAGGCCTACCTTTTGAATTGGTTGGGCGGAACGGAGCCAAAGACAGCTTCTCCCTGAAGTCGTCCGGCCGAGAACGGCCGCAGCTTCGGATCAGCGCTAGGCCTTTATTTTGGGCGAGGGTCGGACACGCCGCCGACGTGGCGCGCGAGCTGCACCGCCAAATCGAGCAGCGCCTCATCGCCACCATGCCAAGCGATGAACGAGAGGCCGACCGGGCAGCCGGAGATCGAACCCACCGGCAGGGTGACCTGCGGCAGTCCGCTCAATCCGGCAACACAGGTCAGCCGCATTACGCGGACGCGAAACGATTCCAGCGCTTCGGCGCCCGTGTCGATGCGCGGGGCAATGCACGGCGCCGTCGGCAGCGCGAGAACGGTTCCAGGCTGCACCAATGTGCAAATCCGCTCGCGCGCTCGCTTCTGTTCTTGCCGGGCCATGTCGGCGTCGCGCTCCGATACCGTCGCCGCGAAGGCCATTCGCTCGCGGATGCCGGCGCCGAGCTTTGGCTGATGGCGTTCCACGAACGGCCCGTAGATGCTCCAGATCTCGCGCGCCTGAATGATCCGAAAGCTTTCGCGCCACGGATCGAAGCCGCCCGGCGCGACGGTTTCATGGATGGTTTCGGGGAGGTCGCTCGCCATCGCGGCGATTGCTGCGCGCAGCGAGGAAGCGACCTCCGCATCCGCCTCGGCGAACGCGTCGTCGAGAATGATCAACTGCCTCGGCTTCTCGCGCACGCCGCCACCTTCGAGCAGAACCTCGCCGACGCGCCGGAACACGCCGGGGCCGTTGGCGAACCAGCCGGGGACGTCGAAAGACGGCGCCATGGGCATGACGCCGGCCATGTCGATGCGGCCGTGCGTCGGGCGGATGCCGTAGACGCCGCAGAAGGCGGCCGGCACCCGAACCGAGCCGCCGGTGTCGCTGCCAAGCGCGAGATCGCAGGCGCCCGCCGCGGTCGCCGCGGCAGAGCCGCTCGAGGAGCCGCCCGGCAGTCGGCCCGGGGCGCGTGGATTGACCGGAGTGCCGTAGTGTGCGTTGGCGCCGGTGACACTGAAGAAAAATTCGTCGCACACGGTCTTGCCGATGATGGTGGCGCCTGCCACCAGCAACTTTCGGATCGCTGCTGCGTCCGCAAGCGGCGGCCGATGCGCGGCAAGCCAATCGGGGTTGCCGCCGCCCGTGCACATGCCGGCGATGTCGTACATGTCCTTCACCGCCGCGGTCAGTCCGGCAAGCGGGCCCTGCGACGCCCCGGCGAGAGGCTCGGGCAGGTCGTGCGGAACGAATGCGCTGCGGAAATGGTGTGGCGCCGACATGCTATCGCCTTTCGCTCTGTGCGAGATACCAATCGAGAATCTTGGCGCCATCCCACGCGACGACGCCTGGGTGGCCGAGAATCTCCTCGAACGCGCGCTGTACGTGCGCGATGCGGTGGGGAACGCCCGACAGGTAGGGATGACAGGCGATCGCCATGATCTTCGCGCGCTCGCTCGCCTCGTCATAAAGACAGCGGAACTGGTCGAGCGCGCGCGAATACATGACGTCCGAAGGATGCTGCTGTAGCGCCATCATCACGATGTCGTGAATCTCGAAATTGTAGGGAAGCGCAACAACCGGGCGGTGGGCGGTCTTGAGCGTCACCGGCTCGTCGTCCAGGACCCAGTCGCCGATATATTCGATGCCGGCCTCGGCGAGGTAATCGAGCGTGTCGAACGTCTGCGTCAATCCGGGTCCGAACCATCCGCGCGGACGCCGGCCCGAGAACTTCTCGATGATGTCCATCGACCTGTTGATCGTTCCCCGCTGGTCGTCGAGCTTGTGCATGGGCACTTGGTCGTAGCTGTGGGCGTTGAGCTCCCATCCATTGCCGATACACGCCTCGATCACCTGCGGGTAGGTCTCGCACACTTTTGCATTCAGCGTGACGGTCGGCGAGATGCGCAGGCGCTCGAGCATTTTCTTGAGCCGCCAGAAGCCGACCCGCATGCCGTATTCGTGCCAGCTCCAGTTCGGCAGGTCGGGCAATTGCGGCTGCCCTTGCGGCGGCGAGATCACCATCCGCGCCATGGGACGCGACAAATCCCATTCTTCGAGCGCCAGCAGCGGCCATAGCACCAAGCGGATTCCTTGGGGAAAGCGCAGCGGCGCCCGGCGATCGATCGGCGAATAATCCAGACGTTCGCGCGGATGCATTCGTTTCTCCTTCTGGGCGCTGCATGAGGGCTACGGGTTGCAAGACCATACCGAGGTGGCCTCGCGATGTCGCGAGCCGGTTTATCTAGCGGGACGATGGTGCAGCCGCGTCCGATTGCGCCGAATCGGCACGATGATATGTTCTCCCGGCGTAGGGTGATCGCTTCGAAGCAAAGGCGGGCACGCAATGTTGCGGATTTTATTCGGCTGCCTGCTGCTCAGCGGCGCAATGGCGATCTCGGCGGCCGCGCAGAACGCTCCCGGGGTGACCGATCGCGAGATCAAGATCGGCCAGACAATGCCCTATACCGGCCCGGGCGGTTGGGTCGCGTCTCTCGGTCGGGCCGAGAAGGCCTACATGCAGATGATCAACGATCAGGGCGGCATCAACGGCCGCAAGATCAACCTGATCAGCGCCGACGACGGCTATCTGCTGTGGCGGACCGGGATGGAGACGCGCAAGCTGATCGAAGTCGATCACGTCGCCTTTACGTTCGGTTCGCTTGGAACGACCACGCAGCTCGCCGTTGCGAGATATCTCAACGAGCGAAAAATTCCGCAGCTGTTCATCGAGAGCGGCGCTTATCGTTGGGGCAATTACAAGGAGACGCCCTACACGATGGGGGGCGTGCGCCCGAGCTACCGGTTGGGAGCGCGTCTTTACGCGCGGTACATCCTGCGGCAGGACCAAAACGCAAAAATCTGCATCCTCTACGAGGACAGTGACTTCGGCCGCGACTATGCGGCCGGGGTGCGCGACGTGCTTGGCGACAAATACGCCACGACGGTGAAGGAAGCGACCTACGAGTTCACGGATCCCTCGGTCGACCGGCAGATTGCCGAACTCAAGGCCAGCGGCTGCAATGCGCTGATCGCGGTGATGCTGCCGCCGCTCGCCGTGCAGGCGATCCGTAAGGTCAACGATCTCGACTGGAAGCCGCTTTTCTTCATGAACAATGTCTCGGCCTCGGTGCCCGTCGTGCTCGAACCGGTCGGGGTCGAGAACTGCATCGGGTTGCTGTCATACGCCTATGCCAAGGACCCGCTCGATCCTGAATTCGAGGATGACCCGGCGATGAAGGATTGGCGCGCCTGGATGAGCAAGTATCTGCCGGGCGAGGATGTGCGCCGGCCGAGCTTCGTCAACGGTTACAACTCCGCCGCCACGCTGGTGCAGGTGCTCAAACAAGCCGGAAATGATCTCTCGCGCGAGAATATCATGCGCCAGGCGACGAACCTGCGCGACCTCGAGCTCCCAATGCTGCTGCCGGGAATCAAGGTCAATACCAGTCCGACCGACTATTGGGCGGTTCAGCAGTTGCAGTTGATTCGCTTCGACGGAAAGCGCTGGGTGCGGTTCGGGGATTTGGTCTACGACGAGTGAGACGCAACGTCGATCCGCCGAAAGGCGTCAAGACTTCAAGAAAGCGGCCATGGAGCAGTTCGTTCGGCAGGGCAAGATGCTACCCGCGGACGAATCCGACGTCTCTCTGTTGGAGGTCAACGCCGTTGGCGACGACGGGACGATCGACGTCACGGTTCGCCTCGATGGCGAAGACTACGAAGCAAGAATTCGGCTGGCAGTTGGACAGAACCCCGACAGCCTGGGCGCAAGGTTGATTTCGATCAAGCAATCCGCGCGCTGACGAGGCGCCGTTGCCGCCGCCCCATGCCCGCCATGTATCGTCGTGCCCGCGCATAGCGCGCCGGAAGACGCGCGCGCGTAACCGCGCTTATGTCGCGGGCATCCACGTCTTTATTGTACTGCAAGACCAAAGACGTGGGTGGCATCGGAATTCGGGCTCGCCCGAATTCCGAACGCTTAAAGCACCGCAAGTCGGGTTACCCCGACTTGCGGTGACAAG
>VAZM01000094.1:0-9745 GCA_005883135.1 Alphaproteobacteria bacterium | reverse complement strand
AGCCGAGCATCAACCCGCCGAGCACGGCCGCGAGCAACGAGCGCGGCGGTACTTTCCAGCCGGGCTTGAACTTTCCCGCAAGCGCCGACGCGAGCAACGCGCCGAGAATGATGCCGAAATCCATGACCGAGGTGATGTCGGCGAACACGCTCTCGCGCAACGCCTGCGCGCGCGCCGGCGGCTGCCAATAGCCCCATGACGCGACGTCGACGCCGAGGCCGGCGAGAATTTTCGAGCCCCAGAGTGCAAACGCCGAGGTGATGCCCCACGGCCGGCCGGCAAGATAGAGCGTGGCGAAATTGCCGAGCGCAAGCAGGACGGCACCGGCGATCAGCGGCCAGGGGCCGTGCAGGAAGCGCCGCCATCCTCGGCGTTGCGTCGTCACGCCCGACAGCAGCGCGCCGTGCGTCCGCCGTTCGACGGCGATCGTCACCAGCCAGATGGCGGCAACAACGCGCGGACCCACCCCCAAGCCGAGATCAACGAAATCTGCCCCACATTGGGTTGCGCCGACCACCACGGCAGATGCCAGGTGCCCAACGCGGAACCGGCGATGAAGAACGCGAGCGTCACCAGCATGCGCGAATTGCCGCCGCCGGCGGTATAAAGCGTGCCCGACGCGCAGCCCCCGCCGAGCTGCATTCCGAGTCCGAACAGGAACGCGCCGACAAGCACGGACGTCCCGACCGCGCCATACTCCCCGTGCACCGGCTGGCCGAACAGGCTGCCCTGCGCGAGCACGGGAAAGAACAGCAGCACCGCCACCGCGAGCATCACCATTTGCGCCCGCAAGCCGGCGCCGCGTCCGTTCGCGATGAAGACGCGCCAGGCCGAGGTGAAGCCGAACAGCGCGTGATAGAGCACGAGCCCGAGCGCGCCGCCGAGCAGGAACAGTGCGCCTTGTCGCCAGGTGTAATACTGGGCGAGCGCGAGCGCGCCGGCCGCCATCAGCGCCGATGCAAAGATCACCACCGCCGAGTTGATGCGGGGCGCTTCGGCGCGCTCCGTCGTAAGCAGGCGGGCGTCAACGGAAAGGTCGGTCATGGGTCAATCTCGTCATCCCTGGCGCGATGCAAGCACGAGAGGCGGTCGCACGCGCCGTCGATATGAGTTAGGGCCAAATCGGGATTTTTCCAAGCAAACGCTGTTTCAATGTTCCCGCTGCGTGGGGTGAGGCATACTCTGTCCGAGCCTTCCCGACAGGAGAATTTTCTCTGGGCAACCAAGTGACACGTTCCGCCCGCGGTCTGAACGCAGCGCTTTGGCTGCGGTGTGCGTGCAGCGGGCGTCACCCTCGAAGCAGCAGCACTATGCCGATCTTGCGGGTCTTGATCGCTATCGCATTAGCTGCCGCAGTGATGGGCTGCGGTCGAGATCAGGGGTCGAAAGGCGATGCGGGCCCGCCCGGCCCTCCAGGCCCCAAAGGCGATCCAGGGCCGCCCGGCCCCAACGTCGGCATCAGGATCATTCGATCGCCTTGCGACGCGACCAATTGCACCGTGCAATGCAATCCCGACGAGATGCTCTTGACGGCGTATTGCGGACCAAGACGCAATGCGGCGATCATCCCGACCGAGCGATCGGCGACCTGTCGCAGCCCGGTCCCTGCCAATAGCCCGCTCGTTGCCGCATGCGTGAACATGCCGCTGCAATAGCATCCGCATCGGTGCAGGGCTCAGCTTATGGTTCCACGTCGCGCCTCAAGCATGTGCGGGCGACGTGAGTAACGTCTGCTGTGACGTTTCGCTAGGAACAGGCAGCGTATTCAAGCCATCGGCTGGACCCCCGCCAAACGCCGCCATCGCTTGCACGAGCTGAGAGGTTGAAGCGTCAGAGCTGCCCATGGCGCCGGTTGACGAATAGGCGGCGACGCCGCCGAGCTCCCAATTCAAGCCTGCGGCGCCTAAGCTGGCTGACCCCACAAGGGTATTGCCGGCGATGTTGTAGACCTGAAACGCGCCGGTGTTGACATTGCGCAGCACCAGGTCGGATGTGCCGGGACCGTGAACGGGGGCGATGCCCGCGTACTGCCAGTCGAGGCCGACATTGCCCAGGAAGAACGAGCCTGTGATCTGATTGTTGCTGATGTCGTAGATCAGGAGCCCGCCGGTATTGACGTTGCGCAACAGCATGTCGCCTTCGTTGCGGCTGCTGAAATCGCCGAAGCCCGACGCCTGCCAATCCAGTCCCACTGCGCCGAGGAACGCAGCGCCGGTGATCGCATTGTTGCTGATGTTGTAGATTTGCAGCCCACCGGTGCCGCTGTCGCGCAACACCAGGTCGCTTTGCGTGCCGTGGTTGCTGACCCCAGCCATCTGCCAGTTCAAGCCGACCGTGCCCAGGAAGCCGGTGCCGGTGATCTGGTTGTTCTTGATGTCGTAGACCTGCATGCCTCCGGTGCCGGAGTTGCGCAGGATCATGTCGTTTTCGCCGAGGCTCGAAAAATTGCCGAAGCCCATGACCTGCCAGTTCAAGCCGACGTTGCCGAGGAACGCGGAGCCGGTGATGTCGTTGGTGATGTCATAAACCTGGAAGCCGCCGGTATTGGAATTGCGCAGCAGCATGTCGGCGGTGTCGTTGCCGAAAAAGCCGCCGAGCGTGACGAAGCCCCAATCGGTGCCGACTTGACCCAGGGAGTAGGCGGCCATGATCGCGTTGTTGCCGATGTTGTAGATCCCGTACTGACCCGCCACGCCGGGTGAGGTGTTCGATCCCCGTAGGATCATGTCGGCGCTGGTGCCGGCGGGCGGCGGCGGGTTCGGCACGAGGCTAGCGAGGAAGCCGTGCCCACCGGTGTTGTTGAAATATTGGCCGACAAACTGCCCTGAATTATTGATGCCATATGCAAAGGTGCCGCTGCTGCTACCGCTGGGGGCGGCCAGGGGATCGTCGAGAGGGACGTAGGTGCCACTGCTGTACAGGAAACCATGGTAGCGGCCGCTGCTGTCCTGGTAAGTCCCGACAATCTGGCCTGCGTCGTTGATGCCGTATGCAAAGGTGCCGCTAATAGCCAACGGATTGTCGAGCGTGGTGTAGGTGCCGCCGCTGTAGAGAAAGCCGTGGGTGCCGCTCGCGTTGGCGTACCACCCGACGATTTGGCCCGCAGCGTTGATCCCCTGTGCGTGCGTTAAGCTAATGGTTTGGGGACCGTCGAGGGTTGTGTAAATACCGCCGCTGTAGAGGAAGCCGTGATAGCCGCTGTTATCTCGAAAACTCCCCACGATCTGGCCCGAGGCGTTAATGCCTGCGGGCTCAGTGGAGATGGTGGCAAGAGGATCGTCGATGGTGGTCCAGGTGCCGCCACTGTAGAGAAACCCCTCGTTGTTGCCGGTGCGGCCCCGATAATACCCGACAATCTGACCAAAGGCGTTGATGCTGTATGCAAAGGTGCCGCTACCATTGGGTGCGGTAGACGACGGATCACTGAGAGTGGTGTAAGAGCCGCCGCTGTAGAGGAAGCCGTAGTAAGTGCTGAAGATTATCGGAAGGTCGAAAATCCCGACGACCTGGCCAGCGTCGTTGATCCCTAACGGCTGAGTTGTGGAGGCCTCCGAGGCATTGTCCAGCGTTTGAATTAGACTGCAACATACTAGCGGGTCGTGCGGCGAGACACTACAGAAGCTGTTATTCCGGCCGTATCGCCTTCGCGGATATCACCGCGACGGCATGGTGAGGCGCCCGTCGTTCAAGTGGCTCTTCCTACAAGTTACGTCAACGTCCGCAAGCCTCATACGTGCTGCGGCGTCGCCAGCAACGGCTGCTGTTGCGTGTCGGCACTAGGAAGGACGGTGTTCGAACCATCGGCCGCGCCGCTGCCACCGCCAAAACTAGCCATTGCCTGCACGAGCTGCGCGGTTGAGCCGTCGGAGCTGCCCATGGATGGGGTCTGCGCATCGGCAGCAAAGGATTTGATTGTTGGCGATGTTGTAGACCTCGAATTGCCCGGTGTTGACGTTGCGCAAAACCAGGTCGGACGTGCCGGGGCCGCGGATTGGAGCAACCCCAGCGAACTGCCACTCCAGGCCCACCGTGCCCAGAAAGGCCGTACCGGTGACGTGGTTGTTGGCGATATCGTAGACCAGCAATCCCCCGGTGTTGGTGTTGCGCATGATTATGTCGGTTTCGCCGGGGACGCTGCCGAAATTCCCGAAGCCGGAGATCTGCCAATCGAGCCCGACCGTACCGATGAAGGAGGAATTGATGATCTGGTTGTTGGCGATGTCGTAGACCTGCAAGCCTCCGGTGTTCGTGTCGCGCAGGAGCATGTCGTATTCGCCGGGATTGCCGCTGAAATTGCCGAAGCCTCCGAGCTGCCAATTGAACCCAACGTTCCCCAGTGGAGCAATGCCGGTGATTTGATCGTTCGCGATATCGACGACAGAGAATGCCTCGGCCCCGTCTCGCAGCATCACGTCATTCTCGCCGCGGCTGCTGAAATTTCCGAAGCCCTGAACATACCCATTCAACTGGCCGAGCAGGGCGGCACTCACGATGTTGTTGTTGCTGATGTTGTAGATCTCGAATGATCCGGTCGTGCCGGAGCCGTTCTGCTGGCGCAAAAGCATGTCGGTCCTACCGCCGACCTGAAAGCTGCCCAAGCCGACAAACTGCCAATCGCTCCCCACCTGTCCCAGCGCATATGCGGCCAAAATCGCGTTGTTGCCGATGTCATAGATTTCATGGGTGCCGTCGCTGCGGCGGAGCACCATGTCCGCGGTGGTCCCGGCTGGTGCGGGTGGATTCGGCGGCGGCTGCGCGGCGCCGCCATCGAACTGGTGGAAGATCGCGGAGAAGTCGTAGGGCTGCTGGGCGATTCCGCTGCTGTCGGGGGAGGCGAAGTGGGCGCCGGCGCTGTTGCCGTTGTCGCGCGCCACCGACCACATGGCGAGCCGCACGATGTTGCTGTCGGTCTGCGCGTAATTGAGCAGCGCTTGCGCGTCGGCGAGCGAGAAGACCTCGGAGCTGATGTCGTTGACGCCGATCATCGGCGTGCCGAGCTTGGCCGACAACCCGACCGCGGCGATCTGCCCTTCGGTGGCGATCGTCGCATCGATGGCGTCGATCCCCATCTGGCCGCCGTTGTCGACGGCGGAGCCGTAGTCCATCGCCATGATGTTGACCACGTCGATTGCGAGCCCGTCGTGCTTGGCGCTCGCGAGCACGTTGAGGCCGTCGGCGGTCAAGCCGGTGGGCAACACCGGCAGCGTGTAGGAGATGATGAGACCGGGATTGGCGGCTTTGAGGCCCACCAGCGCTTGATCGCGCAGCGTGATCGAATGCTGATCCCCCACCGCCAGCCCCTCGATGTCGAAATCGAGCGAATGGACGTGGTAGCGGTCGATCACCGACTGATATTCCGCCTGCAGGCTCGCCGCGCTGGTCGCGGTGAGCGCGGCCTCCTGCCCGGCGGCGCCGCCGAACGAGATCGTCACGTCCGCGCCCGCCGCCTGCATCGCCTGCACCTGCGACAGGATGGTCGTGCCATTGGCGAGCGTGTCGTCGCTGATCGTGCCCACGCCCTGCCAGCCGATGCCGCTGCCGGAGCTCAGCACGAACGCGAGGGTGAAATTGTGGATGCCGGACGCCGCGGCGATGGCGGAGAGATCCGCATCCGCCGGCATCGCCATATCGATATAAGGACTGAACTCGCGCGGATAGCTCGCGCCGCTGCCGGAGGCGGCGGCGGTATGGATCGAGATCGGGGTGGATTCGCCGGAAGAGCCGGTCGCGTCGAGGTCTGCGGGCGCGAACGTCGTCGTCACGGGACGCCTCCGTCCTTGACTTGAGCCGCCCCGCTGAAGTCTCGCAGAGGGTGATTGATCTATCCCCTGCGGTCAATGGGCGTTGAAAGCGACGAGAGCAGGGCCCGCGGCGACGCGAACCCGCGTCGCGAAATTGCGGCGGTCACGTCGGGCGGCGTGCGCCCCGCAAGTACGTCTCGTTATCGGCGCCAAGCGCCGGCGAAGCGATCGCTGCCGCGGGGCTTGCGCGGAAGGCGCCATCGAGCGGCAGCGGCAGCGCCGGCATGATGGCACCCTCGGGATTGGCGAGCGCGTAGTCGAGTACCCCGCGCGCGGCGTAGTGCGGATCGCTGAATGCATCGCCCAGCCTCGCGACGATCGAGCAGCAACAATCCTTGCCGGCGAAACGCGAACGCCAAGTCTCGGCCGTCTCGCTGGCGATGATGGCGGCGACGCGCGCCTTCGTCGCCGCGGGATTTTTCCCATCGTCGCGAAGCTCGCTTTCGAGGCCGATGAGCTCGCAGAACGTCTCCCAGAATTTCTGTTCGAGCGGCGCGGCCGCCAGCATCCTGCCGTCCTTGGTGGGATAGAGCGCATAACGCGGCGATCCGCCGGTCAGATATCCCATGCCGTTGTCCGGCCAGTCCCCGGCAACGAGGCCGCAGCCGATCGCCCAGAACATGAGCGGGAACAGATTGTCCGCCATCGCCACGTCGAGATGGCGCCCGCGTCCCGTCCGCCGGCGCTCCTCGAGCGCCAAGAGAATGTTCAGCGCCGCCGGATATGCGCCGCCCGCGATGTCCGCCATCAGCGCCGGCGGCAGCACCGGCCGCGACGGATCGCCCATCGACAGCGCCAGCAGACCGGCATCGCCGATATAATTGAGATCGTGGGCGGCGACGTCGCGCTTGCGGCCGGTTTGCCCGTATCCCGAGATCGAGCAGTAGACGACCATGGGATTGAGCTTGGCCACCGAAGCGTAGTCGAGGCCGAGCCGCTCCATCACGCCCGGTCGGAACTGTTCGACGATGACGTCGGCGCGTTGCAGCAAAGGGGCGAGGCGGCTGCGTTCGGCGGCGTCTTTCAGGTCGAGGGCGATGCTGCGCTTGCCGCGATTGAGAAGCGCGAAACTCGCGCTGTCGCGCCCCCATTTGGGGGCGTGGCCGCGCATCTCCTCGCCGCGTCCCGGCGGCTCGACCTTCACCACCTCGGCGCCTGCTTCCGCCAGCAGCAGCGTCGCCAATGGCCCCGGCAGCAAGGTCGAGAAATCGAGAACGAACACACCTTCGAGCGGCCGCATCGCGCGTTTCCCCGGTTGACGAGAGGGGGGTCCTCAATAGCCTGTAGCCGGGATGGAGCGAAGCGCGATCCGCCTTCGGGCGCGACTCGGGTGCGCTTTGTGCGGCGCAACGCGAGGCGTTCATTCCCGATTAAGCCAGCGCGGATTACGATAATCCAGATGCGCATTTCCGGCCGCCACGCCAACGCGTGGTCCTTAGCGGGATAGCCAAAGGCCGGACTCATTCCTTTAAGATCCGCAAGCGGCGAGCCCGGAGAGCAAGCGATCTCCGGGCTGCGGACGCGCGTGACCGCTTGGCTTCATTCCGGCTACTCGTGTGCGACAATCCATGGCCGCGCGGCGGTGGCGCAAATGCGCTAGTGCCCGGTTTTCGAAGTTCGTGATATAACGCGGCACACTCGAGTACGAACTTCGAAAACCAAAGGGAACTAGCAACTCTATGATTCTAGTGCCGCTTTTCGATTTGAAATTCCTGAGGCGGACTCGCGGCACACGGTGCAGGAATTTCAAATCGGCGGTACTAGTCTCAATGCGAGCGGGGGCGACACGCCGCAGGGGTTAGAAGTCCGCTGCGCACTCAGCGCGGTGCCAAATCCGGGAGGGATGCCGCATGAAGACCTTGCTCCACAGCCTCGTCGCCGGCGCGGTCTTGCTCAGCCTTCCCGCCCATGCCGAGACCTATCCGAGCAAGCCGATCACCTTCATCGTTCCGTTCGGGCCGGGCAGCGGCACCGATACGATTACCCGGGTCGCCGCCCAGCACCTCGGCGCCGCGCTCAAGCAAAGCGTCGTCGTCGAAGATCGGCCGGGCGCGAATGGGGCGCTCGCGGCGCTCTACGTCGCGCGCTCGGCACCGGACGGCTACACCTTGTTCATGAGCACCAACAGTCCGCATTCGGCCGCGCCCTTTTTGATGAAGAACGTCGGCTACGATCCGCTGAAGGACTTCGCGGCGGTCACGCGCATGGGCAGCTACACGCTGATGCTTTGCGTCAATCCCGAGATTCCGGCGACGACGGTCAAGGAGCTGATCGCATATGCCAGGGCAAATCCCGGCAAGCTGTCGTTTGCCAGCGGCAACACCTCCGGCGTCGTGGCCGGCGAGACGCTCAAGCATTGGGCCGAAGTCGACATGCTGCATGTCCCCTATAAGAGCGTGCCGCCTGCCCTTAACGACGTGCTGGCCGGCCGCGTGTCGATGATGTTCGCCGACCTCACCACCGCCTTGCCGCATGTCAGGGCAGGCACGCTGCGCGCACTCGCGGTCACGCGGCTCAAGCGCTCCGCTCTCATCCCGGAGCTCCCCACGCTCGACGAAGCGGGCGTCAAAGGCTTCGACATGGATTCCTGGGCCGCGATATTCGCTCCAGCGGGGACGCCTTCCGACATCATCGCGCTGCTCAGCGCCGAGCTGCGCAAGATCATCGACAGCCCCGAGGTGAAGACCAATCTCGGCAATGCCGGTTTCGAGGCATTTTCGAGCTCGCCCAAGGAGCTCGAGGACTTCGCCGCTGACCAGCTCGGCAAATGGGGCAAGATGATCAAACAGGCCGGCATCCAGCCGGAGTAGGGGGGAGCAAACATCTTCTCCCCAACTGCGTCCGATTCAACGCGCATTCGTGAAACCGGAAACAAGCGAGCGGCGAACTCGGTCTGCTCCCTCCCCCCTTGTGGGGGAGGGGTGGGGAGGGGGGTCGTGCATTTAGATTTTGGTGGTGCCAGTTGCGAAATACTGCACCACCCCCACCCCCAACCCCTCCCCAGCCGGCTGCGGGCTTGCCCGCTTCCGGCAAATCTAAAGTGACCAAACCCCGGCAAGCCGGGGTTTGGTTGGGGAGGCAGCACGAACGCAGATGCTCCAGCCCGCGGGAGGCCTCCATGACCACGCACTCAGATCTACGCTACGAGGTATCCGACCAGATCGCCGAGATCAGCCTCGCACGCGCGCCGGTCAATGCGTTGAGCCTGTCGCTGCTCGAGCAGCTGATTGCGGCGCTGCGGCGCGCCGCGGCCGACGAGAACGTTCGCGCCGTCTTGCTCGCGAGCGCGCTGCCGCGCCGGTTCAGCGCCGGGCTCGACTTGCGCCTCATCGCCGGAAAGCCCGCAAGCGAGGTGCGCTCCTTGCTGAACACGCTCTACGTCGAACTCGCCGAGGCACAGCATGATCTCGGCAAGCCGTCGATTGCCGCCGTCGGCGGCGCGGCGCGCGGCGGCGGCATGACGCTCGCCATTTCCTGCGACGTGCTCGTCGCCGGGGAAAGCGCGAGCTTCGGCTATCCGGAAATCGATCTCGGTCTCGTTCCAGCCATCCATTTCGTGCATCTGCCGCGCATCGTCGGCCGCCATCGCGCCTTCGAGCTTCTGTTCAGCGGCCGCAGCTTCGGCGCCGAGGAAGCGGCTTCCCTCGGGCTCGTCAGCCGGGTCGTGCCGGATGACAGGCTGCGCGCGGAAGCGCGCGCGATGGGGCGCGCGTTTGCGGAGAAGCCGCGCACGGCGATGCGGCTCGCGCGCGCCGCCTTCCTGCGCGCCAACGACGATCGGCGCGGCATTGCCGAAGCAGTCGCGAATTTCTGCGATGTTGCCGCGACCGCCGAGGCGCAGGAGGGCGTGCGGGCGTTCATCGAAAAACGCGCGCCGAATTGGTAGCCCGCATTACGCGTAGGTAGCCGCCGCGGCAGTCGCGACATCTCGGCTAAAGTGCAAT
>VAZM01000104.1 GCA_005883135.1 Alphaproteobacteria bacterium | reverse complement strand
GTGCCTTTCTTGGTGACCAGATGTGATTGCGGTCCGTCGCTGCGGATCGGCTGTCCCTTGCCCTGCTTGAGCCGCAGCTGGTCGATGATGGTGTGACCGAACAGAAACACGAACACCAGCGCCGTGAACATCGCTCCGCCGGTCCGGAACGTGATGTAGCGCAGGACGTTGAGAGGCCCGATCGTGTCCGAGAATGCGGAGAGCCAGTAGAGCATGGGTCAGCCGTTGGTCGAAGCTTGGGCGGGCACGAGATCGGACGCCTCGCGGCGATAGCGGCTTTGCAGCGCCTTGACGATAGGGGCCATCCGCGAGCCGAGCGATCCCTTGACCATGACGGCATCGCCCGCCTGGACTGCAGCAAGCACCTGCGATTCGAGCGCGGCCGAGGTCTCGGCATAGCCGCCCTTGCGCGAGGAGGGAAGCGCCTCCCACAAGGCGCGCATCAGCGGGCCACAGCAGAATACGAGATCAATGCCATGGGCGAGCACTGCGACCGCCAGTTCGCGATGCAAGTCGGCGCCGCGGGGCCCGAGTTCCAGCATGTCGCCGAGCACCGCAATGCGCCGGCCGAGCTGGCGCAGATCGGTCTGCCCGAGCAAGGCGAGCGCCGCACGCATCGAGGCCGGATTGGCATTGTAGCTTTCGTCGATCAGGAGCGCCGTGCCGCGCGGCATGTGTAGCGTCAGGCGGGAGCCGCGTCCGCTCGCCGGCTGCAAATCTGCCAGCGCCAGCGCCGCGAGCGCAAGGTCGGCGCCGACCAGCGCGGCCGATGCCAGCACGGAGAGCGAGTTGAGGACCAGGTGCCGGCCGGGCGCGCCTACCTTGTAGGTGACGTCGGTTCCGAGGATCCGCGCCTGGACGGTGGAGGTCTCTGCTTGCAGCGAGCACTTGATGAGCCGCGCGTCGGCGCGCGCGTGCTCACCAAACGAGACGATGCGCTCGACGCCGGCGTCGCGCGCGCGGCCCTCGAGGCGCGTGTACTGCGGGCTGTCATGGTTGATGACCGCGGCACCGCCGCGCTCGATCCCCAGGAATATTTCCGCCTTGGCGTCGGCGATCGCCTCGAGCGAGCCGAAGAATTCGAGATGCACCGGCTCGATGGCGGTGACAATCGCGACCTGCGGCCGTACCAGGCGAGTGAGCGGCTCGATCTCGCCAGCATGATTCATGCCGATTTCGAACACCGCATAGCGGGCGCTCTGCGGGCAGCGCGCGAGCGACAGCGGCACGCCCCAGTGATTGTTGTAGGAGGCCACCGAAGCATGGGTTTCGCCGCTCCTGGCAAGGGTCAGGCGCAGCGCCTCCTTGGTGCTGGTCTTGCCGACCGAGCCGGTGACGGCCATGACTTTCGCCTGGGCGCGCGCGCGCGCCGCCCGCGCCAAATCGCGCAAGCCGTCGAGGACGTCGGCAACGACGAGGAGCGGCGCGTGCTCGGGAAAGCGCGCGCGTCTGTCGGCGGCAACGACCGCAAGGCCGGCGCGCGCTGCGAGCGCGGCTTCGACGAAATCGTGGCCGTCGCGGTTGTCGCCCTGGATGGCAAAGAACGCTTCACCGGGCGCGAGCGTGCGCGTGTCGATGGAAAGGCCGGGCACGGCGGGCGGCAATGCGCCGGCTGGCGCGGCGCGCATCGCGGCCAGCATCGCCTCGACGGACCAGAGCGGCCGATCGGTCATGCCACCCTCCCGGCAAGCGCGGCGGCGACCGCTTCGTGGTCGCTGAATGGCAACACCTGTTTGCCGATGATTTGGCCGGTTTCATGGCCCTTTCCTGCGATCAGGAGCACGTCGCCACCGCGCAGACCAGCGATCGAGGTGCGGATCGCTTCCCGGCGGTCGCCGATTTCGAGCGCGCCGGACGCCGCCGCGAGAATCGCAGCGCGGATCGCCGCCGGACTTTCACTGCGTGGATTGTCGTCGGTCACGACGACGCGGTCGGCGAGCTTGGCGGCGACGGCACCCATGATCGGACGCTTGCCGGCGTCGCGATCGCCGCCGCAACCGAACACCACGATCAAGTGCCCGCTCACATAAGGCCGCAACGCCGTGAGCGCTTTGGCGAGCGCGTCGGGCTTATGGGCATAGTCCACGAAGATCGGCGCGCCGCCTCGCTCGCCGACCAGTTCGAGCCGGCCCTTGGCGCCGTTGAGATGCGCCAGCGCCGCGAAGGTGGCGGACGGCTCGCCGCCGGTCGCGATGACGAGCCCCGCTGCCACCAGCGCGTTCTCGACTTGGAACTCGCCGGGAAGCGGCAGGCGCACACGGTAATTGCGCCCGGCGTGCTCCAGCGCGAGCGCCTGCGCGAAGCCATCGATTCTGCTTTCGAGCAGACGGATGCCCTCCCCGCGCCGGCCGACGCTGACGAGCCGCAGGTCGCGCCGCCGCGCCGCCGCCGCGACGACATCGGCGTGCTCGTGATCGGCCGCGATCACCGCCGCGCCGCCCGGCTCGATCAGATGCTCGAACAGGCGCAGCTTGGCGGCAAGATAGGCCTCGAGCGTCGGGTGATAGTCGAGATGATCGCGGCTGAGATTGGTGAAGCCGCCGGCCGCCACGTGCACGCCGTCGAGACGGCGTTGATCGAGTCCATGCGAGGAGGCCTCGATGGCGAGATGCGTCACGCCTTCGCGCGCGAGCTGATCGAGCGAGCGGTGCAGCTCAACCGGATCCGGGGTGGTGAGCGAGCCGTAGATCTCACGCTGCGGCGAGACCAACCCGACCGTGCCGATGCTGGCACTCGCGTGCCCGAGCGCGGTCCAGATCTGGCGCGTGAACGCGGCGACCGATGTCTTTCCGCTGGTGCCGGTCACGGCCGCGATCACCTGCGGTTGGCGCGGAAAGAGGATCGCCGCCGCGCGCGCCAACATGCGGCGCGCGTCGTCGACCTTGATGAACGGCACGCTCGCGGGAAGCGCGATCGGCGGCGGCCGTTCGGCCATGACCGCTGCCGCGCCCGCCGCCAGCGCTTGTGGCAAGAACTCGAGCCCGTCGGCCTTCGCCCCTGCTACCGCCACGAACAGGTCGCCAGGCTTGATGGCGCGGCTGTCCGCGCTGACGCCCGCAACCTCGAGCGCGGCAAGGCGGGCGTCGCTGACGGCATCCGCTGGGAGGAGGTCGGCAAGCTTCATGGTGCGCCGGATCGTCTACCTTCGCCGCCGCATATCGTCCAGGGACAGCGGCGATTTGGATGCCGGGTTCCCCTACGTGCCTGGCGGATCTGCCCTATCGGCCGCCGGCGCTCGCCAGGATCAGCTTGTCGGCGGGCGGGAGTTCGAACCGAGGCTGGAGCCCAAGCAGCGGCGCGATGCGGGCGATGACCGCGCCCCCGACCGGCACCGCGTTCCATCCCGACGTGGTGAAGCCGTGCGTTTCGGGGGTCGCTTGCGGCTCATCGAGCATGATGAGGAGGAGATAGCGCGGCTGGTCGGCCGGCAGCACCGCGGTGAACGAGGTGAGCACTTTGGTTTTGGAATAACGGCCGCCGACCACCTTGTCCGCGGTGCCGGTCTTGCCGCCGACATAATAGCCCTTCACGTCGGCTTTGGTGGCGGTGCCCTTCTCGACGTTCAGGCGCATCAGATAACGCATCTTCTCGCTCGTCTCGGGCTTGACGACTTGAGTGGCGAGCGCCAGCGCCTCGCTCTCGCTGCGCTTGAGGAAGGTAGGCGGAAAGAGATGGCCGCCGTTCATCAGTGCGCTAATGGCCATCACCGCTTGCAACGGCGCGACGGACAGCCCATGGCCGAATGCGATCGTCACGGTGTTGAGCTCGGCCCAGCGCTTGGGCACGAGCGGCTCGGCGCTTTCCGGCAATTCGGTGCGCAGCCGATCGAGCTGGCCCATCTTCCGCAAGAACCATTTGTGGTGCTCGATCCCCAGGCTCAGCGCCATGCGGGCGGAGTAGGTGAAGATCTCGGGGACCGTGAGCACGCGGTTTTGCGCGTGGAAGTCGTGGATCGCGAACTTGCCGTATTGAAGCGGATGGCTGGCGTCGAAGGCGGACTTGAGCGTGATCTTGCCGGAGTCGAGCGCCATCGCCAGGGTGAGCGCCTTGAAGGTCGAGCCCATCTCGTACACACCGGTGGTGAGCCGGTTGATGCGGGTCGGATCAAGCGCCTCGCGCGGATTGTTGGGGTCGTAATCCGGCACCGAGACCATCGAGACGATCTCGCCGGTGCGCACATCGGCCAAGACGCCCGCAGCCGCCACGGCCTTGAAGTTGGCGCGGGCGGCGATCAGTTCGTCACGGAACGCGTGCTGCACGCGCAGGTCGACGGCAAGCTCGACCGGCGTTTGCAACCGGTCAGTGGCAAGCCCCGCCAAATGCAAGTCGGCGAGCCCGCGCGCATCGAGCCATCTCTCGATGCCGCCAGCGCCCTGATTGTCGATGTTGACGTGACCGATGATATGCGAAACCTCGGCGCCGTTCGGATAGATGCGCTTGTTTTCCGGCAGGAATCCGATGCCGGGAAGTCCGAGTCGATGGATCTGCGCGCGCTGCTCCGGCGTGATCTCGCGCTTGAGCCATACGAAGCGGCGCTTGGATGCGAGCCGAGCGCGCAGCTCGGCGGCATCAATCTCCGGCACCACCGCCGTGAGCAACTCGGACGCCTCGTCGACGTCGATGATCCGGTGCGGCTCGGCGAACAGCGACGGCGTGCGCACGTCGGTCGCCAGAATTTCTCCGTTGCGGTCGAGCATGTCGGGGCGCGCGGTCGCCACCGCATCCTGGGCGACAGCGCGTCGCGAGCCGTGCCCTTCGGGCGCGGTCGCGAAGATCACCAGCCGCGCCGCGATGACAGCATAGCCCAGCGCGAAGATGAACACGGCGAGAGCGATCCGTCCCCGCGTCTTGGCGGCGCGATCGACGTTGCGGCCATAGAGCAGCGAGGCGACGAGACGGCGGCGCCAGGGGTCGCGCGCAGGTGCCGGCCGATCTGCCACGGGTTCGTGCATCGCCATCATCTTGCCGCCGCGGGCACGTTGCCGCTCGCCGCACGATCCAGAATTCCGGGATTGTCGATCACCGTCGCTATTGGGTCGGCCTCATCCACGGCGACGAGATTGGCCGGCCGCTCGGGCAAATTATCGAGCGGATCCATTTGCTGCGCCTCGACCGGCTTGAGCTGCAGGTGTCGGCGCGCCAAGTCCTGAATACGTGCCGGATTGTCGAGCTTGGCCCATTCGGCGCGCAGCGCCGCCACCGCATCGCGCTCGCGCCTAATCTCGAGGCGCAGCTTGGCGACGCGTTGTGCTTGCCGCGTCGAGTCGAACTTGATCGTGTAGACGTCGGCCGCCGCCAGTACCAGCGCGCCGATCACACAGATGTTGAGCACGCGCATCATCGCTGACGCCCCGTTCCCTCGCCGGCGACGAGGTCGGCCAACGCGGGCAACCGCGGAAGCAACGGCGCGGCGGCGCGGCCGGGAATGGGTGCCTCGGTGCGCTCGGCGGCGCGCAACCTGGCGGAGCGCGCGCGCGGATTGGCGCTGATCTCGGCTTCGCTCGGCACGATCGGTCGCTTTGTCAACACGTGGAACGTCGCGGCCGCCTGTGCCGGCACCGGATGATGGCGCGAGGGAGTGGCGGGCCGGCTGCGCTCGACCAGAAACGATTTCACCATCCGATCTTCGAGCGAATGGAACGCCAGCACCACCAGTCGGCCGCGCGGTTTGAGCACCTGCTCCGCCGCCGCGAGACCGGCGGCAAGCTCGGCAAGCTCCTCGTTGACGACGATGCGCAGCGCTTGGAAGGTTCGAGTCGCGGGGTGGATGACGCCGGCGCGTGCGTGCACGACGCCCGCGATGATGTCAGCGAGCGCGCGCGTCGTGCGGATCGGTGCCGCGCGCCGCGCGGCAACGATGGCGCGGGCGATGCGGCGCGCATGGCGCTCTTCACCGAGTGTCACGACAATGGCCGCAATCTCCCGCTCGGACGCCAGTGCCACGACATCGGCCGCGGTCGCACCGGCGCGGCCCATGCGCATGTCGAGTGGACCATCGTGGCGGAAGGAAAAGCCGCGCGCGGCCTCGTCGAGCTGCATCGAGGAGACGCCAAGGTCGAGCACGACGCCGTCCACCGCGTCGTAGCCGCAGCTCTGGGCGACCGCCTGCAGGTTGGAGAATCTGTCTTCCACCAGGGCGAGCCGGCCGCCCGCCGACTGAAGAAGGTCGGCGCCGCGCTTGATCGCGTCGTGATCGCGATCGATGGCGATGACGTTGCAATCCGCCGCGGCGAGAATCGCGCGGCTGTGACCGCCGGCGCCGAAGGTGCCGTCGACGTAGACGCCGCCGGCGCGCACATTGAGACATTCAACCGTGCGGCCGCCGAGCACGGGAATGTGACGAGCCAGTCCGCCAGCGACAGCGCCCGCGCTGTCGCGGCTCGCCATCATTCCCGTGCTCCGTGCGGGCCGTCCGCCGCTACCCGGGAACCCAACTGCCGCTTGAGCGCGCGAACCTTCTCGGTGGCCTCCGCGAGTTCCACGCGAAAACGACCAGGCTCCCAGATCTGAAACTTGTGACCGAGGCCGGCACAGGTGATCTCGTCCTTGATGCCGGCGTGAGTTTTGAGCGGCTCGGTGAGGATCGCTCTCCCCTCGCCGTCGATCTTCAAGACCTCGCTCGTGCCGTAAAGCGCCGCCGAGAACTGCTCGCGCTCTTCGGAATAGGGTGGAAAGCGCGCGATCAGCGTCTCGATCTCCCTGAGCAGCGCATTGCCGCCCGCGTCGAGCGCGGGGCGGTCGAGCGTCGGATAGCAATAGAGGCCCTCGAAACCGTCGCGCGCGAGCACCGCGCGAAACGGCGCCGGGATCGAGACCCGGCCCTTGGCGTCGAGCCGCAAGGTGTAGTTCGACACGAAGCGGTCCATGACGTCCCTGGTGCACCCCCGCCGGTCGCCGCGGCGCTCCTCGGGCACGAGCCGCAGGCGCCCGCGCCGCCCTTACGGGCGCGGTCTTGAGGGCCGCATCACCGCTTGGGACACTATGGGTTATCATGGGACAGCTTGGGGGTCAATGATGAGCCACTCGCGGCCCACGCGACCGGCGAACGGAATCTCGACGGCCAATTAATGGGATGCGCGCTTAAGGAATGGTTGAGGAGGCAATTGGCCCGCCGCCTGGGCCCGCAGCTCCTCAGCGGTCCAAATGGTTAACGCCTGTTCTGTGCGCGCGATCGTTGTTTGCCCTCGGTAATCAGTGCCGCGGAACGGTTGCATAAGCGACCTTGTTCCGCGCGGGTGAGATCGGGTTCCAAGGCACGGAACGCACGCGGGTGCTGGCGAGTTGTTATTGCACAAGGAGCGCTTCCTTTCCTTGGCAGAACAAACTCGACATGAGGCAAACAATGCTCAAGACCTTCATGATTTCCGCAGCGGTCAGTGCGCTGATGGTTTCCGGCGCTCTGGCGCAGGCCGACAAGCCGGCCGACAGTACGAAATTCATCTCGGCACAAAGTCAGGACCAGTGGGTTTTCTCGAAGTTCAAAGGCACCGATGTGCTCGGTCCGGACAATGCCCACATCGGCAACGTGAATGACATGCTGTTCGACAAGCAGGGCAAAATCCTCGGGCTCATCGTCGGCGTGGGTGGATTCCTCGGCATCGGCGAAAAGAACGTCGCCATCGACATGAGCGCGTTCCAGCCCGTTCCCTACGACACGGGCAGCAGCTCGAGCGGTGGCGGGACTGCCGTGACGCGCAACGACGATCCCACCATGGCCAAGCTCAAAGTGACTTGGACCAAGGATCAGCTCAAGAACGCGCCGGACTTCCAGTATTACAAGCCGCCGTCACGCACGAGCAGCGGAGCCGGTGGCGGGCCGACCACCGGGATGTCCCCTCGCCCAACGGCGCCTACCGCGCCGCCCGCCGGCCGCTAAGCCTGCAGATGTTTCGCGTCGCGTGAACGAAGGCGAGAGTGATGTAGCGTTCGCTAGGTAGCGTCTGTAGCGGTGTAGCGGGATGAGCGTCCCGCAGATGAAGGGCCGGGCCGGCGACAAGCTGGCCCGGCCCCTCGCATGTTGTGGCGCGTGCCGCATGATCCACGCGGCACGCAAGCTTGTCTCGCGTCGCCATTTCTGCACAATCGCGCGTCCTGCCGGGGCGAGTCGTTCGTCTGGGCTAGCGTCAAGATCGACTCCCGCAAACGACCGAGCGGCCCCGTATGGTTCTATCCCCGCTGCGTGCCGAATCATCCGTCGTCGCAGAGGTCAGGCCATCGCCCAACCATAGCGAACGTAAGGGCAGCGGCGCGCCCGACATGATCATTCTGCATTACACGGGCATGCCGGACGATCGCGGTGCGATCAATCATCTGTGCAATCCCGCAAGCCAAGTCTCCGCGCACTACGTCGTTCTGCAGGACGGCTACGTCGTTCAGCTGGTCGCGGAGGCGCGGCGCGCCTGGCACGCCGGCACGTCGTTCTGGGCGGGCGAAAGCGACATCAATTCGCGTTCGATCGGCATCGAGGTCGCTAATCCCGGCCACGACCATGGCTATCCCGATTTTCCGAAACGGCAGGTGGCGGCGGTGATCGCGCTCTGCCGCAGCATCTTCACCCGCCACCGAATCGCCGCGGACCGCGTGCTCGGCCACTCCGATGTCGCACCGACGCGCAAACGCGACCCGGGCGAGAAGTTTCCGTGGAAGGCGCTGGCCGATTCCGGCGTCGGGCTCTGGGTCAAACCCGCGCCGATCGAGCCAGCAGGTTCAACCTTCACGCTTGGTGACACCAATCCCGCCATCGCGGAGGTGCAGACCCTGCTGGCCAATTATGGCTACGATGTCGCCGCCAGCGGCGATCTCGACGGCGCCACGCGCGACGCGGTGGCAGCCTTCCAGCGTCATTTCCGCCCGCAACGGGTCGACGGTTTCGTCGACGGTTCCACCACCGCGACGCTCAAGAGCCTCATCGCCGCGCGCGATGCGCAGCCCCAGGCGAGCAAGCGTGGCGGGGGCTGATCCCGCGGCCTTGACGTTGGGCCGAGAACACCCCATCCCTTATCGGTCAGTCGGCTGGACGGCCGCTCGGACGTAGGCCGAAAGGCGGTCCGGGAGGAAAGTCCGGGCTCCATGGGCATACGGTGCCGGATAACGTCCGGCGGGTGTTGAGCCCAGGGAAAGTGCCACAGAGAACAGACCGCCGCCCGCATCTCTCTCCGCTGAGGGGAGTGACAGGGCGGTAAGGGTGAAACGGTGCGGTAAGAGCGCACCGCGCCTGCGGCAACGCAAGCGGCATGGCAAACCCCACCGGGAGCAAGACCGAATAGGGACGGCGCGAGGCTCGCGGCCAGCGAGCCTCGGGATCAATGTCCGGATCCGGCCGTCCGGGTAGGTTGCTCAAGGCGCCGGGCAACCGGCGTCGCAGAGGAATGGCCGTCACGCGAGGGCGCTTCGCCCTTGCCGACAGAACCCGGCTTATAGGCCGGCTGATGCTGACCAAGGGGGCCCGGCGGAAAATCCGCCGGGCCCCCGCCAATTTCAAAATCTGATCGCCGTCAGTACACACACGTCACGCCACAAACCGCACACGGCCCGTCGGGACCAGCTAGGTTGTGAACGCGTGCCGCTCGCGCGCCGCACAAGGTGATGGCCTCGTCACCAATGACGAGCAGCCTAAATCGCACGTTCAAGCAAACTGGCGGCCGAGTTCAATGCCGCGGATACTGAGTTCGCGTTGCTGTGTGGAGATGCCGCCATGGAACCGTTGCCGAAAGGCGCAAATTTCATTCGCGCCAAGACGCTCTGGGAGATCGGGCTGCACCTCGCGGGTAATCCGGCGACCCCTTATGGCGGCAATCGCGACATGGTCATCACCGTCGGCAGCGGCGCCGGCGCGGCATTCCGGCCTTGGCTGCGGCTGGCCACCGGTTCCGCGATTCTCGCCGAGCAGGTCGCGGCGGGCGATGGCATCGATCTGGCTTTCGTCAATCCCTCGGCGCTGCTCACGCAAGCCTATCGCGGCGTCGGCTTGTTCCGTGCGCCCCTTCCGGTGCGCATCGTCGCCGTCTATCCGAGCTGGGACCGGTTCGTCTTCATGGTCCACCCGCGAACCGGAATCCGCTCGCTCGCGGACATCAAGGCGACACGATATCCGCTGCGCGTGTCGGTTCGCGAGGATCCCACCCACTCCACGCTGGTGTTGATCGACCAGGCGTTCGCGCTCCACGGCTTTGCGCTCAAGGACATCGAAACATGGGGTGGGCGGCTGGTCCTCTGCGGCGGGCCGTCCGACGTTCGCCGGCTCGGGCCGCTTGCCCGCGGCGAGCTCGATGCGGTGTTCGATGAAGGCATCAAGGTGTGGCTCGATGAGGCGCTCGCGGCCGGCCTCGCGCCGATCGAGCTCGAGCCGGCGGAGTTCGATGCCATGGCGCGGCTCGGATGGCGCAAGGTTTCGCTTCCGCAAGCCCGTTTCCCGCGCTTGCCGCGCGACGTCGACGCAATCGATTTCAGCGGCTGGCCGATTTATGCCAACGCGTCGCTCCCGGAGCAGCTTGCCTACGACATCTGCGGCGCGCTCGCGGCGCGCGAAGCGGAGATTCCCTGGGAGGCGGGGACCGATGGATCCGCTTCGGACATGGGCCGCGAGCGCGACAGCACGCCGATGGACGTTCCCCTCCACCCGGGAGCGGAGCGCTGGTATCGCGAACATGGGCGTGAGA
>VAZM01000103.1 GCA_005883135.1 Alphaproteobacteria bacterium | reverse complement strand
TCGCGCGCCCACCCACGCGATGCCTGTGTGCTTGGCCTTCGCGATGGCGGTCATGGCGGCAAAGCGCATGACGAGATGGCCCATGGCGTTGTCGCCATCGACGAGCGCGGTGCTCGGGCGCTCCTGTACCAGGCGAATATCCGCGCGCGCCTTGATACCTCCTGCCTTGAGGCGCCGCAGATAGAGCGGAAGGCGAATCACGCCGTGGGTATCGCTGCCGCGCAAATCGGCCTCGACCATCAGGCCGGCGACAATCTCGGCGTCTTCCGAGGAAAGCCCGGCAGCCTCGAGGGCGCGCTTGACGAAAGCGGCTAGCGCCGCCGGCGCAATACGCGGTGAATCGCTCGAGCTGGCGCGATTGGCATCCGTTGCGAGTTGCCCTGACATATCCGATCCCTGCGGCTGCCGCTATGTCATCGCGATCGACGGCGAATTACAACCGCATTCTTGTTCCAGCCGCACCGGCCAAGCTCGCCTCTTCCGGTCGCTTGCCGCTGTGACGCAATCAACGTGCCGATTGTCCTTTGCGCCCGGCCATGTCCTTAATATCGGCTTCTTCCTGCTGCAATATCGGCTTCTTCCTGCTGCGGCTGGAACCGATCATTGCATGGCTCGCTACCGCGTCACGGTGGATACCGGAGGAACTTTTTCGGATTTCGTCTATCTCAACGAGGAAACAGGCGAGCTCTCGATCGCCAAATTGCCCTCGACGCCCGAAGATCCCTCGCGCGCCATCTCTGCCGGCATAGAAGCACTCTTCGCCACGGCTCCTGAGTGCGCCGAGATCGGCTACTTCTGCCACGGCACCACGGTGGGGACCAACGCGCTGCTCGAAGGCAAGGGCGCCAAGACCGGCTTGCTGGTGACGGAAGGATTTCGCGGCATCTACCCGGTGGGCGAGCAAGCACGCCCGTATGGTACCGCTATCTTCGACGTCATGTACGACAAGCCGCCCCCGCTGGTGCCCCAGAGCTTGACCGGCGAGGTGAGGGAACGCGTCGATTTTCGCGGCAATGTGCTGCGCGAGCTCGACGCGACGGCACTGCGCCAAACCGTGCGCGAGCTCGCCGGACAGGGCGTGGAATCGATCGCGGTCTGTCTGCTGTTCTCATTTCTGCATCCCGAGCACGAACTGCGCGTGCGCGAGACCGTGCTCGAGGAAATACCCGGCTGCAGCGTCTCGCTCTCCTGCGAGGTACTGCCGCAGATCCGCGAGTATTTCCGGCTGAGCACCACCGTCATTAACGCCTATCTGCAGCCGATCCTCGCGCGCTACATCGCGGAACTCGACCGGCGGCTGCGCGACGGCGGGATTGCGACCCGGCAAAAATACGTGATGCAATCGAATGGCGGGATGGCGACGTTTGCCGCTGCGGCGCGCCGCGCGGTCACCACGGTGCTGTCGGGTCCGGCCGGCGGCGTCGGCGCCGGCGTGTTCGCCGGCCGCACCGGCGCCCAGCGCAACATCATCACCTTCGACATGGGCGGCACCTCATGCGACGTGGCGCTGATTAAGGACGGAGAGCCTTTGCTCTCGACGCGCGGAAGGATTGCGGAGCGCGACCTCGCGGTGCCCATGCTGGACATCAACACCGTGAGCGCCGGCGGTGGCACCGTGGCGAAGATCGACCGCTTCGGGACGCTGCAGGTCGGGCCGCAGAGCGCCGGCGCCGTGCCTGGGCCGGCCTGCTACGGACGCGGCGGCGAAATGCCGACCATCACCGATTGCAACCTGGTGCTGGGTTATCTCGGCGAGGATGGCTTCCTCGGCGGGCGGATGCGGCTCGACGCAGCCAAGGCGCGCAGCGCAATCGAAACCAAGATCGCGCGCCCGCTCGGCCTTACTCCCATCGAGGCGGCGGAGGGCATCGTCCGCATCATCGACGTGAAGATGCAGAGGCGATCAAGGCGATCTCCACCATGCGCGGGCACGACCTGCGCGAGTTCATGCTGCTCGCCTTCGGCGGCGCGGGGCCGCTGCATGCCGGCCGCATGGCCCATGAGCTGGGCATGGCCGGGGTCATCGTCCCGCTCTATCCCGGGGTGTTTTCGGCGATCGGCTTGCTCCTGTCGGACGTCAAGCACGATTACGTCCGCTCGAAGCTGGCGCCGCTGAGCGACGTTAGCCCCGACGAGGTGAATGGCATCTTCGATGCGCTGACGGCGCAGGCGCTTGCGGACCTGTGCAGCGACGGGTTCGCACGCGACGATATTCGCATCGAACGGGCGCTCGATATGCGCTACGCCGGACAGGGTTACGAGATCGCCGTGCCCTGCGCTGGCGCTCCCCTGCGGCGCAGCGAGCTCAAGGCGCTGCGCCTCAGCTTCGATCAGCAGCACCGGAGCATGTTCGGCCATATGGCGCCGCAGGAGCCGGTCGAAATCATCTCCTACCGCGTGCGCGGCATCGGTCTCCTGACACCGGTCGAACTGCTGAAATTCGCGCGCACCGGCGCTGCACTCGAGGATGCCAGGCGCAGCAGCCGCCGCGTGCGCTTCGACGGCGCCGACTGCGATTGCCCGGTCTACCGGCGCGGCCAACTCGACATCGGCTCGACGCTCGCGGGCCCTGCGATCCTCGAACAGCTCGATTGCACGACGGTGATTCGACCCGGCCAGGTCGCCCGGGTGGACGAATGGAAGAACCTGATTGTGACGCAGAAAAGTTGATCGCATGGGCGCCATCGAGGCAATCGAGCTCGAAGTGGTGAAGGCGAGCCTCTCCGGCATCGTACAGGAGATGCAAACTTCCCTTTTCCGCACGGGTTTCTCCACCATCGTGCGCGAGTCGCAGGATGCGTCCTGCGCGTTGATGAACGCGCGGGGCGAGGTGGTGGCACAGCACGTGGTATTGCCGCTGCACATCGGCGCCTTTCCAGCCTGCGCCGCCGCCATCCTTGCCGCGTTCGGCGCCGACATGGCGCCGGGCGACGCCTTCATCATCAACCACCCCTATGAGGGCGGCAGCCCGCACGCGCCGGACATCGCCGTGATCACGCCGGCGTTCATCGGTCCCGAGCTGTTCGGCTTCTGCGGCTCGATCGCGCACAAGAGCGACATCGGCGGGCCGGTGCCGGGCAGCTGCTCGGGCCAGGCGCGCGAGATTTTCAACGAGGGCCTGCACCTGCCGGCGGTGCGCTACCAGCGCGCCTATCGGCCCAACACCGACCTCGAGCGGCTCATCGGCGCCAACAGCCGCACCCCGGAGCTCGTGCTCGGCGATATCCGCGGCCAGCTCGGGGCCGACCGGCTCGGCGAGCGGCGGCTCGAAGAGCTCGTCGGCAAGTTCGGCAAGCGAGACCTCCTCGCCTGCTTCGATCGGCTGCTCGAAAGTTCGCGAGCAAAGGTCAAGGCCGCAATCGCCGAATGGAAGGACGGGCGGTTCGAGGCAGAACGTTTCGTCGACGATGACGGCATCGATCTGGAGCGGCCGGTTCGCATTCACGTCGTCGTGGACAAACAAGGGGACACGCTGCATTTCGACTTCAGCGGTTCGGCCGACCAAACCAAGGGTCCCGCCAATATCCGGCCGCCCTTGGTGCAAGCGGCCTGCGCCTACGCGCTGATCTCGCTGATCGATGCGAACATCTACGTATCGAGCGGGCTTGCGCGTGGCTTTGCCATGACGGCGCGCGAAGGCAGCGTGCTCAACCCGCGCTTTCCCGCGCCGGTCAACACCTACAATCCCACCATCCACGCCTTGGTGGACGCCATCTTCGCTGCCATGAGCCATCTAGCGCCGGGCAAAGTGCGCGCCGACGGCAGCGGCAGCCGCTCGATCATCCTCGGCGGCCGCAACACCAATACCGGCAAGTCATATGTGCAATACGAGATCATCGCCGGCGGCGCCGGAGCGCGCGCGACCAAGGACGGAGCGTCCGGCATCACCGTCAATCAGAGCAATGCCAAGATCGCGCCGATCGAGATCATCGAAAGCGAATTCCCGACGCGTATCACCCGCTTCGAATTGATCGCCGATTCCGGAGGCGCGGGCGAGTTTCGCGGTGGGCTCGGCATCCGCCGCGAATATCTCAACCTCGCCGATGCGCGCTTTTCGATCCGCTCGATGCGGCATTCGATTCCGCCGAGCGGCTGCGCCGGCGGCGACAGCGGCCGCCCCGGCGATATCTGGATCAACCCGGACACCGCGGCGGCGAAGCGCTTGCCCACGCGCTACGCTGATTATCCATTGCGGGCCGGCGACCTCTTCCGGCTGGACACCCCAGGCGGCGGCGGACATGGCGATCCGCTCGCGCGCAATCCCGAACGCGTGCTGGCCGACGTGCGCGAAGGCGTGATGTCGAAAGAGGCGGCGGAGCGCGACTACGGCGTGGTTCTCAAGCCGGCCGGACGCGCATGGCTGCTCGATGTGGCGGCGACGCAGACACGGCGAACGCAGCTGCGAGCAGAGAAAGCCAAAACTGCGCGGGGATAACGGTCGCATCGGGCTCATCCCATTCGGGGCGAGCCATCAATTGCGCAGGAAGCTCGCAATCGCCTGCGCGACGGCCTCGGCGCGCTCCACATGCGGCAGGTGGCCGGCATTGGGGATCATGGTGAGCGTGGAGCCCGGAATGAGGCGGTGGAAGGCTTCGGCATAAGCCGGCGGAATGATCCGATCGCCGTCTCCCCAGATGATGTGGGTGGGGATCTTCACCCGATGCAACCAACGTTCCAGCCGCGGATTGAAGAAGCGCGGCTGCCAGCCGAAACGCGCACTCGCGATCCGGTTGAGAATGGCGATGTCTTGGTATTTGTCGGTACTGGCGCGGGCGGCCGCGTCCTCGCCCAGCTTGGCATCGGCGTAGGCGAGACGCGCCAGTTCCTCCGGATCGATGATGAAAATATCGGCTTTGGTTACGCCTTTCACGTGGATGCCGGCTGCCGAGATCAGCGTCAGGCTGCGCAGGCGCTCCCTCGAGCGCACTGCCATTTCGAGCCCGATCCATCCCCCGAGCGATTGCCCGACGATGTGAACGCCGGAAAGGCCGAGCGCCTCGATCGCATCGAGGTAGCAATAGGCGAGGTCGGAGACGTCATCGAGCCAGGCGGGCGCCTCGGAACCGCCGAAGCCGGGATGATCGGGCGCGATCACGTCGAAGCCTTGCGCCAAGGTGTCGAGCAAAACCGGCCACTCGGAAAGCCCATCCGTGCCGTGCAGGTAAACCAACGGCGCGCCCTTCCCGCCGCGGGCAAAGCCAAGCTTGCAGCCGTTGATCTCGACGGTGTGCCGGACAAACTCCACGGGATCCCCCCGCCGTGCCGTTGCGCGCTGAAAAAAACTAAGGGAGGTCGCCGAGGCGCTCAAACGATTTCTACGCCTATGGCGATGCGCGATGACGCTCCCCGCCGGTTCCCGATCGCCGGCGGCGCGATCCCGCAGGCAGCCGGACAATGCCCGCGCCAGTGGCGGACATCACATCTATGCGCCCAAAGCGCGAGTCCACCTCGCGCACTTGCGATTTTCATATTAGAATTAAGCCAAGTTACCTTTCAGGGACAGGCGGGCGCGGGAGGACCGAGGGGTCACCGGCGTATCAATCCTCGCCTCTTCACGGCGGCGATGCACGGAGGTTTGCAAATGGCCGATCTCAACATCAACGGACGGACTCACCAGGTCGATGTCGATCCCGACACCCCTCTCCTGTGGGTGTTGCGGGATACGATCGGCCTGACCGGCACCAAGTACGGCTGCGGCATCGCCCAGTGTGGCGCTTGCACGGTGCACGTCGACGGCATCGCGATGCGCTCCTGCTCGGTCCCGTTGAGCTTGGTCGCGGGGCGGCAGATCACGACGATCGAGGGGTTGGCGCCGGACGGCGTGCTGCACAAGGTGCAGCAGGCCTGGCTCGACCACGACGTCCCGCAATGCGGTTATTGCCAATCCGGCATGATCATGGCGGTGGCGGCGCTGCTCAAGGACAAGCCGAAACCGACCGACGCCGACATCGATGCCAACCTCACCAATATTTGCCGTTGCGGCACGTATCAGCAAATACGCGCGGCGATCCACGCCGCTGCGGCGAGCGCGTGAGCAGGGAGGCGGTCATGAATTACGTACCGAAGATCGATCGCCGCAGCTTCGTCGCGAGCGCAGCCGCCATGGGTGGCGGCTTGGCGCTCGGACTGGAGATTCCCTTCGCCGGTCCGCGCACCGTTCGTGCGCAGGAAGCCACGCCGGAGGTCAACGCCTGGGTGGTGATCCGCCCCGACGATACGGTGGTCATTCGCATCGCCCGCTCGGAAATGGGCCAAGGCTCGCTCACCGGGCTCGCCCAACTCGTCGCCGAGGAACTCGAATGCGATTGGTCGAAAGTGACGACCGAATATCCTACGCCGGGCCAGAACGTCGCCCGCAAACGGGTATGGGGCGATTTCAGCAGCACCGGAAGCCGCAGCATCCGCGAATCCGAGGACTACGTGCGCAAGGGCGGCGCGGCGGCGCGTGAAATGCTGATCCAAGCTGCTGCGAACGAGTGGAAGGTCCCGGCGGGCGAGTGCAGCGCGTCGAACAGCGTCATCACGCACAAGCCGTCCGGCCGCACCACTACCTACGGCAAAGTGGCCGCAGCCGCGGCGAAGGTCGAGCCGCCGGCCGACGTCAAACTCAAAGATCCGAAGGACTGGAAAATTGCCGGCAAACCGCTCAAGCGGCTCGACACACGGGACAAGCTGACAGGCAAGCAGCTTTACGCCATCGACGTGAAGATGCCCGGCATGTTGTACGCCGCGGTCAAGGCGTGCCCGGTCCATGGCGGCAAGGTGAAAAGCTTCGACGCGGCCAAGATCACCGGTAACAAGGGGGTGAAGAAGGTCGTGCCGGTCGGCGATTCCGCCGTCGCCGTCGTCGGCGATACCTGGTGGCAGGCCAAGACCGCGCTCGAGGCGCTGCCGATCGAGTGGAACGAGGGCGAGAATACCAAGGTGACCACCGCCTCGATCGCCGAGGTGCTCAAGGAAGCGGTCTACAGCTATCCGTATCAGGCGCACGCCTGCATGGAACCTTTGAACGCGACCGCGCTCTATACGCCGGACAAATGCGAGGTCTGGACGAGCAGCCAGAACGCGGAGGCGGCGCTGGCCGCCACCTCCGAGGCGTCGGGCCTGCCCATCGCAAAATGCGACGTGCACAAGCTCCTCCTTGGCGGCGGCTTCGGCCGGCGCGGACGAACGGATTACGTCTCGCAGGCGGTGCTGATCGCCAAGCAGATGCCGGGCACCCCGGTCAAGCTGCTGTGGTCGCGCGAAGAGGATATGACGCAGGATACCTACCACCCGACCACGCAGTGCAAGCTCACCGGCGCGTTCGATGCGAACGGCAACCTGACCGGGCTGCAGATGCGCATTTCCGGCCAATCGATCCTGGCCGCGCTCGCTCCCTCGCGGCTGCAGAACGGACGCGATCCGGCGACCTTCCAGGGCCTCAATCCCGGTGGCGCGGAAGGCGTGTTCGGATACGACATCCCCAACCTGCTGATCGATCACGCCATGCGAAACCCGCACGTCACGCCTGGCTTCTGGCGCGGCGTCAACAATAACCAGAACGCCATCTATCTCGAGTGCTTCATGGACGAGCTCGCCCATGCAGCCGGGCAGGACCCGCTCGAGTTTCGCCGCAAGCTGATGACGAAACATCCCAAGCATCTCGCCGTGCTCAACGCCGTGGCGGAAAAAATCGGCTGGGGACAGCCCGCGGCGCAGGGCGTCTACCGCGGGCTCGCTCAGCAGATGGGCTACGGCAGCTACGTCGCGGCAGCGGCCGAAATCTCGGTGACGGGCGGCAACAAAATCAAAATCCACCGCATCGTCGGCGCCACGGATTGCGGCCACGCCGTCAACCCCGCGCAGATCGAGCGGCAGGTCTCAGGCTCATTCGTCTACGGCCTGTCTGCCTTGTTCAACGGCGAGTGCACCGTGAAGGACGGGCGCATCGAGCAACAGAACTTTGACACCTACGACGTCATGCGCATCGCCCAGATGCCCAAGGTCGAACCGATCCTCATGCCCTCGGGCGGCTTCTGGGGCGGCGTGGGCGAGCCGACGATTTTCGTGGCGGCCCCCGCCGTGCTCAACGCCTATTTCGCGGCGACGGGCAAGCGCATCCGCTCGATGCCGCTTAAGACCCACGACATCTCGTTCGCGTAACAAAGCGGGCGGCGGCCGCATCGGCCGCCGCTTTCATCTCACCGAATGGCGCAGCGTGCCGGCCTGAGCCAGAGGCGTGCTTTGGCTCATTTGCGCGGCCGATTTTGCGCCCCAATTTTTTTGAACTAATCTCGGGGCGAGCGAACCGCCGTTTGAAGCTCGGGTGGGAGGAGCATGGGGGGTCTCACGATCTCGGTGCTGCGAGATAGGCTCGGCCTGTTCGGCACCAAAGGCGGGCGCGGCAGAGCCGCCGAGAGCGCCGTGAGCCGCGTCTCCCACCCCACCCGCCGGTCGTTCCTCGCCAGCGTCGCCGCAGTCGGCGGCTCGCTGGTCCTCGGCTTCGAGATTCCGTTCGCGCCCCGGGCCGGGCACGCCGCGCCATCCGCCCAGGAGATCACCGCCTGGATCGTGATCGAGCCCGATGAGACCGTGACCATCCGCGTTGCCAAATCAGAGATGGGACAGGGCAGCTTTACCGCCTTGCCGATGCTGGTGGCGGAAGAGCTCGAATGCGACTGGAGCAAGGTGAGAGCCGAGTTCGCGCCGCCGCACGAGAATCGCAAGCGCGACCGGGTCTGGGGCAACATGTCGACGGGCGCGAGCCGCTCCATCAGCGCCTCGCAGAGCGATTTGCGCCGCGCCGGCGCGACGGCCCGCGCCATGCTCATTGCCGCAGCCGCCGCGCGCTGGAATGTGCCTGACGGCGAATGCACCGCCGCGCAAGGCGTGATTACCCACCGCCCCAGCGGCCGCAGCATCACCTTCGGCCGCATCGCGGCCGCCGCCGCCGACATCGCGCCCCCCGCAGAGGTCGCGCTCAAGGAGCCGAAAGACTGGAAGCTGATCGGCACGCGCCAGCGGCGCCTCGACGTTGCCGATAAGATTGCGGGCAAGCCGATCTACGCCATCGACGTGCGGCTGCCGAACATGTTGCACGCGACGATTGTGCAATGTCCGGTGTTCAAGGGCACGCTGAAATCGGTCGACGAGAGCAAGCTCGCCGGCATCAAAGGCGTCCACCGCGTGGTGAAGCTGCCGGACGCCGTCGCGGTGGTGGCGGACAGCTGGTGGCGGGCGAAAAAGGCGGCTGAAGCGCTGCCGGTGAGCTGGGATTTCGGTGAGAATTCCGCCGTCTCCAGCGCCGCGATCCATGCCCATGTGCAGTCCGGGCTGAGCGCCACCGATGCGCGCATCGGCCGCAACGACGGCGACGTCGAGCGCGCGCTTGCGCAGGCGGCCAAGCGAATAGAAGCGGATTACGAGGTCCCTTTCCTCGCGCACGCGACCATGGAGCCGCAGAACTGCACGGCGCACGTGACCGCCGATTTGGTCGAGGTCTGGGCTCCCACCCAGGATGGCGAGACGGCGCTCGCAATCGCGGCGGATGCCGCCGGCATGCCGGCGAGCAATGTCTTGATCCACAAGATGATGCTGGGCGGCGGCTTCGGTCGGCGCGGCATCTTCCAGGATTTCGTACGGCAAGCGGTGCTGATCGCGAAAGAGGTGGGGCGCCCGGTAAAGCTCGCTTGGACGCGCGAAGAGGACATCCGCCACGACTTCTACCGCCCGGTGGCGATGGCGAGACTCACCGCCGGTCTCGACCGGGACGGCGCGCCGATCGCGTGGAAAATCCGCACGGCGGGTCAATCCATCATTGCAGCCGTGTCGCCGCGGGTGATGCAATTCGGCGTCGACAGGAATTTCCTCCAGGGCCTGCTCGAGGACATGCCCTATGCGGTGCCGAACTACCTCGTCGATTTCGCCATGCGCAACACGCATGTTCCGGTCGGGGTTTGGCGCAGTGTCAACCATTCCCAGAACGCATTCTTCAAGGAATGCTTTGTCGACGAGATGGCAGTTGCGGCTGCTGCCGATCCTTATCTGTTCAGGCGCAAACTCTTGGCAAACAGAGCAAGGGAGCTTGCAGTCCTCGACGCGGCTGCCGCGCGTGCCGGATGGGACACGCCGCCACAGCCAGGCGTATCCCGCGGCATCGCGCTGCATAACTCGCAAAACAGCATTTGTGCGCAAGTGGTCGAGGTCTCGATCGGCCGCGAGGGCAAAGTGCGCGTGCACCGCGTGGTATCAGCCATCGACGCCGGCCATGTGGTCAATCCGCTCACCATCGAGTTGCAGACTGAGAGCGCCGTCGTCTTCGCCCTCACGGCAGCGCTTTTCGGCGAGATCACCATCAAGGACGGGCGGGTGGAGCAGGCAAACTTCCACGACTACCCGATGCTGCGTCTTGCCGACATGCCGCGGGTCGAGACCGTTATTGTCCCAGGCACCGGCTGGGGCGGAGTCGGGGAGACAGCCGTGCCTCCGCTGGCCCCCGCGCTGTGCAACGCGATCTTCTCGGCGACGGGCAAGCGCATCCGCTCTTTGCCGCTCAAAAACCATGATCTAAGGAGCGCATAAGCAAAGCTGAGAGCCGCGATCGTCGCCCTGCACAGCCGAGAGGCCCGACATGAATGCCACACGCATGGTGACTGCTGCCGCCCTGTGTCTCGCAATGCCGGGTCATGCTTGGGCGGCCGGCTTGGCCGATGCCCCGCCCGGGGCGCTCTCCTGTTCGGGCTGTCACGCAACCGCGGCCAAGGCTGATGCGGCGGTGCCGAGGCTTATCGGCCGCAATCCGGCCGACATCGTCGCCGCCATGCAGGCGTTCAAGTCGGGACAAGTTCCATCGACCGTGATGGAGCGAATCGCCAAGGGCTTTTCCGACGACGAGGTCAAAGCCATCGCCGCCTGGTATGGCGCCCAGAAGGATTGAGACGGAGGCCGTCATGAGCGCGAAGCGCACCAGCCGGCGCGAATTCCTCAAATCGGCAGCGGCCGGAGCAGCGCTGCTGCCGCTTCCAGCCATCGCGCAAGGCGCCCGCGGGCGCGTAGTCGTCCTGGGCGGAGGCTTTGGGGGAGGAACCTGCGCCCGTTTCATCAAGCGCATCGATCCGCGCATCACCGTGACGCTCGTCGAGGCCAACCCGACATTCGTCGCCTGCCCTTTCAGCAACGGCGTCATCGCCGGGCTGCGCGACATCAGGGCGCAAGAATTCGGTTACGACAAATTTGCCGGCGACCAGGTGGTGCTCTCGCCCGGGACCGCCGTCGACCCGCAGGGACGCACCGTGACGCTCGGCAACGGCTCGCAACTTCCTTACGACCGCCTGGTGCTCTCGCCCGGCATCGATATCCGCTGGGACGGTTTGCCCGGCTATACCGAAGCCGCCGCCGAGCGCATGCCGCATGCATGGAAGGCAGGCGAGCAGACGCTGTTGCTGCGACGCCAGCTCGAAGCGATGGAGGACGGCGGCACGGTGGTGATATCGGCCCCCGCCAATCCCTTCCGCTGTCCGCCGGGCCCTTACGAGCGGGCGAGCCTGATCGCCTACTATCTCAAGACCAAAAAACCGAAATCGAAGGTCATCATCCTCGACGCCAAAGATGCCTTCTCCAAGCAGCGGCTGTTCCAGAACGCGTGGAGGACGCTCTATCCGAATCTCGAATGGGTGTCGCTGTCGAACGGCGGCAAAGTCACCTCGGTCGACGTCGGGGAGATGACGCTCGTCACCGATTTCGGTCGCCACAAGGCCGAAGTCGCCAACGTCATTCCGCCGCAGAAGGCGGGGCGCAACGCCGAGATTGCCGGGGTCGCCGACCGCACCGGTTGGTGCCCGATCGACCCCGCCACCTTCGAGTCCAAGCTGCAGCCCAACGTCCACGTCATCGGCGACGCCTCGATTGCCGGCGCGATGCCGAAATCCGCGTTCTCCGCCAATGCCCAAGCGAAGGTCTGCGCCGCCGCGGTGGCGAAGCTCATCGCCGGAGAAAGGCCGGACGAGCCCAGGCTGATCAACACCTGCTACAGTCTGGTGGCGCCCGACTATGGCATCTCGGTCGAGGGCGTCTACCGGCCCGCCGACGGTCAGATCAAGGAGATCGAAGGCACGGGCGGTGTGAGCGCGCTTGATGCGCCGAACTCCACGCGCGCGCTCGAAGCGACATTCGCGAATGCCTGGTTCAACACCATCACCACCGAAGTCTTCGGCTGAGCGTCGCGGCGCGCTGGTGGCGGCAATCGTGCTCGCCGCCGCCATCGCAAGCTTTGCCGATGATGCGACAAGCCAGGAGCAAGTGCGTCCCTATACCGTCATCGGCGATGCGATCCCGGAGTCGCTGACCGGGGCAAAGGGCGACGCGGAACGCGGGCGCGGCATCGTCGTTAACCGGCAGGTCGGGCTGTGCTTGCTTTGCCACAGCGGGCCCTTCCCGGAGGAGAAGTTCCAGGGCACACTTGCGCCAGACCTCAAGGGAACCGGCGCGCGCTGGTCCGAAGGTCAACTTCGGTTGCGCATCGTGGATGCGAGCCGCCTCAACCCCAACACGATCATGCCGCCGTATTATCGAACTGAAGGTCTCACACGCGTCGCCCCGGCCTATCAAGGCAAGCCGGTGCTGAGCGCGGAGCAGATCGAGGACGTGGTCGCCTATCTCGCGACCTTGCGCGACGAGCGAGCACCATGACGCGCCAAGACGAGCCGTTGTCAAGGACCCGGCGGCGCTTCTTGCTCGAAGCCGGGGCGATCGCCGGCGCCGCCGGCATCGGTCTCCCGCGGGGGAGCGAGCCCGCGGCTGCCACGCCGGCCTCCATGCGCGCGGCCATCCGGAAGATCGTCGGCGAGGCGCCGCTCAACAGAGGCAAGATCAAAATCGACGTGCCGGCGCTGATCGAGAACGGCAACGCGGTCCCGTTCACGGTGTCGTGCGAAAGCCCAATGACGGAAAGCGACCACGTGAAGGCTATTCACGTGTTCACCGAAAAGAATCCGCAGCCCAACGTCATCAGCGTGCAACTCGGCCCGCGCGCCGGGCGCGCGAGCGTGTCCACCCGCATCCGCCTCGCCGACACGCAGAAGGTCGTCGCCGTCGCGCAAATGAGCGACGGCTCATTCTGGTCCGACGATGTCGAAGTCGTGGTCACCCTTGCCGCTTGCCTCGAGGGAACCTGATCATGGCGCGCGCCCTCATCAATGTCCCGCCCAAGGCCAAACGCGGCGAAGTCATCGAAATCAAGACGCTGATCTCGCATACCATGGAGACCGGCTTTCGCCCGGACAACACCGGCAAGCCGATACCACGCGACATCATCACCGACTTCGTGTGCAAATATAACGGGCAGGAAATCTTCCGCGCCGAGCTGTTTCCGGCGATTGCCGCCAATCCGTTCCTGACCTTCTTCACGGTTGCGACGGAAAGCGGCACGCTGAGCTTCGAATGGACCGGCGACAGCGGCTTCTCGGCGACCGAATCCGTCAACATCAGCGTCGAATGACGCGGGCGGCTTTTCTTTTGCTCACTGTCGTGTCGGCCGGCGTGGCGGCGAGCGCGGCGGATATTCCGCTCGGCGAGCGCAAATCGGGCTACGACTTCATGGCGCCCGAGACGCGCGCGATGCAGGACGACGACACCGCCAATCCGGCGATGCTGTGGGTGCTCGACGGCGAAACGCTCTGGCAACGCAGGGAGGGCTCGGCCGGAAAATCGTGCGCCGATTGCCATGGCGATGCGCGCACGAGCATGAAAGGGGTCGCGGCGCGCTATCCAGCGTTTAATGCAGCGCGTGCACGCCCGGTCGACCTGGGGGAGCGTATCAACATCTGCCGCACCGAGCAGCAGCGAGCGACGCCGCTTGCCTTCGAGAGCAAGGAGCTGCTCGCGCTTGCGGCGTATATCGGTCAGCAATCGCGCGGCATGCCGATCGAGATCGCGGATGACGCGCGCATGCGGCCCTTCCTGCAAGCCGGACAGGACATGTTCACCGGCCGGCAAGGCCAGCTCAATCTCTCCTGCGCGCAGTGCCACGACGACAATTGGGGGCAAAAGCTCGCCGGCGCGGCGATCCCGCAGGGTCACCCGACCGGCTATCCGCTCTACCGGCTCGAGTGGCAGACGCTCGGTTCGCTGCAGCGGCGACTGCGCAACTGCCTGTTCGGCATGCGCGCCGTGTCTTACCCTTACGGCGCGCCCGACTACATCAACCTCGAGCTCTATCTGATGTGGCGCGCGCGCGGCATGCGCGTCGAGACACCGGCGGTGCGGCCGTAACGCGCGCCGCAGCGGGAACCGGATCTCTAGCTTGCGGTAGCGACATTGACACGCGCCGGGAACAGGTGAGATGCCACGCGTACCGATGCGTTGCTGTCGCCGCGAGAAACCGGCAAAACCGGCGGCGTTCATCATCTCTGTTGCGGCCGGTTAACACCCGGCGCGTGCTGTCAGGATAACGCAATAGCGCGGTCGCTGGTTTCGGCCCGGCCTCGTTCGCAACCGAATAAATACGCTCACGCTCGCAGCCGAGAATGCTCTCAGCGCTTCTTTCGAGGAACTTTCTTCCCTTTCTTGCGTGCCTTGGAAAGTCCAATCGCGATCGCCTGTTTGCGGCTTTTTACCTTGCCTCCCTTGCCGCCGCGGCCGCTCTTGGCGCGGCCCCGTTTGTACCGGTGCATCTCGCGGCGGACTTCCTCTCCCGAGCCGCGAGAATACTTTCTTTTTTTGCGTTTCTTAGCCATTTGGATTCTCCTCTGTAGGAACGAAGATGGTCGGGGGGCATTGATCGAGCATGCGACGAAGATTGAGACCTGCAAATAATATCCAGCCCCGGGAGCGGCGTTGGCGCGTGCGGCAGGTGGAAGAGGATGAGCTGGACGACGCTTTGCTCGGGCTCGGGACTGAGAAAAATAGTTCGTCCGTTAAATAATCTGCGCACGAACCTGAAACTGCTCTGGGTAAGCTTAGTTCCGCGCTAGGCGTCGCGCCCGCCGAAGATCCTCCCGCTGAGCCGACGAGTTCGTCGAAAAGTCGGGCCACCGCGCCGTCGCATTGTCGTCTTGTCGACTCAAAGCCCAATCTGGATCTGGAGAAAACGTTTCCGTATGCAGTTCACCCAAGCGGAATGTCGCCTGCGGCATCTGTTCGGGAACTCGCAGCAACGCCAATTGTTACGTCGTGAAGCCGCGTTGCGGCAGAGCGAAGCGATAACCTGAGAAATGGCCAGAGGCGTATTCGATCTGCCGCCAACCGGGTGGGACGTTGCTGCGGCCAAGGCGGCAGTGCGGATTGCGCGTCCCGAGGAGGAACGCAGCCTGCGGGTGGTGACGTGGCTTGCTGACGAAAAGCTCATGTTGACGGCCATCGCCGCGTTCTGGCTCGCCGCCCGTGCGTTATCTCAATCTAAAACGCTCAAAACGGAAGCAGACCGCATGCTGCTGAGTGTGGGAATCGCGGGGTTGCTTCCCCATCTTTTCAAACGGCTGGTGAACCGCAAGCGGCCCGACCGCACGCTTGTTCATGGGCCTCGCCGCGGCATCCCCCGATCCGGAAACGCCCTCGATTCTTTCCCGTCCGGCCATGCGTTGCACCTGGGAGCCATTGCCGGACCGCTTTTGCGCTTGACGCCGCCAAAAGGCCGGCCGGCGGTCCTCGCCGGCTTGGGCGCACTCGCGGCGACGCGCCTTTTGCTGCTCGCGCACTACCTCAGCGACGTTGTGGCAGGTCTCGTCATCGGTGCAGGTGTCGGTGCCGCGGTCACCGCCCTGAGAAATGATAGCAAACCGCGCTGAACCTCATGAGATAATCCGCGAAACGGGCCGCTAGACACACCGGCGAAATCCGTCAAGACGTTTTGCCCCGCGCCGGCATCCATGCGATTACGCGGTCTCCATCGTAGCGATGAGGAGATTGAGTGCGTCCGCCATGGCCCGCGCTTGCACCGCCTCGCGTCCTGGATCTCCATAGTTGTACTCCCGCTGCTGCGCCGTCATGCCCCTTCGCGCGAGCGCGATGCAGACGCGGCCGACGGGATTGCCGTCTTCATCGGGATCAGGACCAGCCACGCCGGTGATGGACACAGCGAGATCGGCGGAAGAGTGCGCCAAGGCGCCCTCGGCCATCGCCGCCGCCACCGCGGGGCACACCGCCCCTTGCTCGGCCAGCAACTGCTCAGGAACGCCAAGAGCTCGGGTCTTGTTCTCTTTGATATAAGTGACGAAGCCGCCATGCAGACGGTCCGCCGCGCCGGGCGCCTCGGAAAGCAGGGCCGAGAGTTTGCCTGCTGTGCAGGATTCGGCGGTGATGAGAGAAAGGTTCTTCTCACCCGCAAGCTGCAGGGCGCGGCGAGCCAGTGCGACAAGATCCGTCATCTGTATATCCGCCGCCGGAGAGGCAATGCGTACCAGAAGCCAAGGAGAGCAATGCCGTTGAACTGGAATTCGAAGAGGCCTTGCGTGCCGAGGATCAGCAGGCGGCGTTCATCGAGCGCGATTTTCGGTTGACGTTCAAGCTGCATGACCTCGGGCGGGGCTAGACCTTCTCCGCTCTGCTCCTGGCGTCGGTCTTCGCAGGTGCGGCCGGTGCCAGGGGACTGACGGCGGGCGCGTTCAGAGCGGTCCCGTCCACGGCAAAGTGCGAGCCGTGGCAGGGGCAATCCCAGCAGACTTCCAGAGAGTTCCAATGCACGTGGCAGCCGACATGGGTGCACGCCGCCGACCGCCGGAATAGGACGCCGTTTTCGTCGCGGTAGGCCGCGATCTTAGTGAGGCCCTCGCGGATGATCGCACCCTGGCCGGGTTTCAAATCTTGAGTGGAAGAAAGTTCGCCCGGCGCGACATACTCCGCGAAATTCTTCAGGGCGGTCGCGTTTTCGGCGATGAAAGTCTTGGCGGTAGAAATCGGTTTGCGCGACGGCTCGTAAATCTCTTGCCACGGGCTCGAGCCCTTGGTGATCAGGTCCGGGATCAACAGGCTGGCGACGACCCCGTGCGTGATGCCTTGACCAGAATCCCCAGTCGCCACGTACACATTCTTGCTACCGGGATTGCGGCCGATGAAGCCGCTATAGTCGATGGTCTCGAGGATTTGTCCGGACCAGCGGTGCGTCTCCCGGCCCAAATCCGGGACCAGGCCTCTGATCCACGATTCCAGGCCTTCGAAGCGGACCCAGCCGTCATTGCATTCACCGGTCTTATGATCCGCGCCGCCAACGACCAGGTAGTCGGTTGTTCCAGGACCGGGCTGAAGGCGGACGTAATGGTAGGGATCGAGCGTGTCCCAATAGAGCGCATCGGGCAGGGTCCCGCGCGGTATGGTGAAGGCCATCGCGTAGGTGCGGTAGGGCGCCTCCTTGGTGTGGATGGCGACACGGTCATTGATTGGAGAGTTCGTGGCGACGACTGCGGCTTTGGCGCGCACCGTATGCCCTTCGGACGTACGCACGGCGACTCCGGCGTCCTCCTCATCCACGCTTTCGACAACGGAATTGGCATAGAGGCGGCCCTTCGCCATCCCGATCGCCGCGGCTAAACCGCGCAGATATTTGAGCGGATGGAAGGTGCCCTGATTGGGGTATCGCAAGCAGCGCGCCTGCTCATGTCCCTTGAAAGGAACTCCGCGCGTATCTTCGACCGCAACGCCGATCTGCTTTGCCGCATCGAGTTCGGGATCG
>VAZM01000102.1 GCA_005883135.1 Alphaproteobacteria bacterium | reverse complement strand
GTCGTTGCGGCGCGCGTCGTCGTTGTCGGTTGGCGAAGGAGTCATCGGCAGCTACGTCCACAATTCCGTTGACCAAGGACTTGGAAAGATCGGCGTCATCGTGGCGCTGGAGTCGGGCAACAGGAGCGACGAACTTAAGCGTCTCGGCCGCATGCTGGCGATGCACGTCGCCGCCTCCAACCCGCAGGCTATCGATCCCTCGGGTCTCGACCCGGATCTGGTCCGGCGCGAGAAAGAGGTGCTTGCGGACAAGTACAAGACGCAGGGAAAGCCTGCGAACGTCATCGACAAGATCGTCGAGTCGGGCCTCAAAACCTTCTACAAAGAGGTCTGCCTGCTCGAGCAGGCTTACATCCACGATCCGGACAAGAGCGTCTCACAGGCCATCAAAGAGAGCGAGGGAAAGGCGGGCGCCCCGATCAAGGTCACGGGCTTCGTGCGCTATGCGCTCGGCGAAGGTATCGACCGGCCGGACAGCGATTTTGGCGGTGAGGTCGCTTCGCTCCTCAAACCGAACTGAACGTCAGGCGATGCGATCACCGCGCCGCCCATTTGCCGGCGGTAAATCGCGGGAGTTGCCATGACTAAACCCGTCTACCGGCGCGTCGTGGTGAAGGTCTCCGGCGAGGCTCTCATGGGGCCCGACCGGTTCGGCATCCACCAGCCGACGCTCGAGCGTATCGCGGCCGATCTCCTGGCCGCGCGAGCGCGCGGCGTGGCGATCGCGGTGGTGGTCGGCGGGGGTAATATCTTTCGCGGCGTGCACGTGTCGGCGAAAGGAACCCCCCGCGTCACCGGCGACATGATGGGAATGCTCGCGACCGTGATGAACGCGCTCGCGCTCGAGAGCGCGATGGAAGGGGCAGGATTGCCGGCGCGCACCATGTCGGCGCTGAGCATGCCGCAGGTTTGCGAGACATACGACCGGCGCCGCGCATTGCGCCACATCGAGCAGGGAAGGGTGGTGCTGCTGGCGGGAGGAACCGGCAATCCGTTCTTCACGACCGACACCACCGCCGTGCTGCGGGCGGCGGAGCTCGGCGCGGAAGCCGTGTTCAAGGCTACCGACGTTGACGGTGTCTACAGCGCCGATCCGAAACAGAACAGCGGTGCCGAGCGCTACGATCGCCTGACGCACCAGGAGGCGCTCGAGCGCAATCTGAAAGTAATGGATAGTACCGCCTTCGCGCTTGCTCGGGAGAACCGGATGCCTATCATCGTGTTCTCGATCCGCGAAAAAGGAGCGATCGCTGCGGTGCTGCGCGGGGAAGGGCGCTCCACCATCGTCGGCAATTGACCCGGTGCCGGCGCACGCGCGGCGGATCGACCAATGTTCGAGGGACGCCATGGCAAACCCCACGCACGACATCAACGAGCTCAGACGCCGCATGCAGGGCGCAATCCAGTTGCTCAAGCAGGAGCTGGGCGGACTGCGCACCGGTCGCGCCTCGGCGAGCCTGCTTGAACCCGTACAGGTCGAGGCCTATGGCACTCACATGCCGCTCAATCAGGTCGCTACCGTGAGCGTGCCCGAGCCTCGGCTCATTTCCGTCCAGGTGTGGGACAAGTCGATGGTTCATGCGGTGGAAAAGGCCATCGCCGGCTCCAACCTCGGGCTCACTCCCTCGACCGAAGGCCAAGTGCTGCGACTGCGTATCCCTGAACTCAACGAGGAGCGGCGCAGGGAGCTGGTCAAGGTCGCGCACAAATACGCCGAGGCGGCGCGAGTCGCCGTGCGACACGTCCGGCGCGACGGGCTTGACGTGCTCAAGAGGCTCGAAAAGGATCACAAGATCAGCGAAGACGACGGCAAGCGCTCGTCCGAGCAGGTGCAGAAAGCGACGGATGACGCCATCGCCGAAGTCGATCGGATGTTGGCGAACAAGGAAAAGGAAATCCTCACGGTGTGAGGTTCAAGCGGATGTCGAAAAGCGCGCCGCTGCGCCCTGCCGAGATCGGCGATTTCGCCGTACCGCGGCACGTTGCCATCATTATGGACGGCAATGGCCGCTGGGCGGCCGCGCGCGGACTGCCGCGCGGGGAAGGGCATCGACGTGGGGTCGAAGCTTTGCGCCGCACTGTGCGTGCCGCCGGCGATCTCGGAATAGGCTTTCTCACCATTTTTTCCTTCAGCGCCGAGAATTGGTCGCGCCCGTCCGCAGAAATTCTCGAGCTGATGGGCTTGTTGCGTCGCTTTATTCGCCGCGATCTCGCCGATCTGCATCGCCGCGGCGTGCGCGTGCGCGTCATCGGCGAACGAGAGGATCTCGATCCCGACATCCGGCGGCTGCTTGACGAAGCAGAGGAGCTGACCAAGGATAACAGCAGGCTGGTTTTGGTCGTCGCCTTCAATTACGGGGCCCGGCAGGAGATTGCGCGCGCGGCCCGCCGCATGGCGGCTCAGGTCGTGGCGGGAGATTTGGCGCTCAATGCGGTGACGGCCGACAAGCTCGCGGGCTATCTCGACGCGCCCGACGTGCCGGACCCCGATCTCATTATCCGCACCAGCGGCGAGCAACGGCTCTCCAATTTCCTCCTGTGGCAAGCGGCCTATAGCGAGCTCGTGTTCGTGCCGGCCTATTGGCCGGAGTTCGACCGCACGGCACTCGAGGATGCGATCATCGAGTATCGCCGGCGCGAACGCCGCTTCGGCGGTCTCGTCGCTCAGACCGGATCCTAGTCCGTGGCGGAGGCGGACGACCCATTGCGCGTCAGCTTGCTTCGCGGGAGTGAGCTGGCGCTGCGGGTGTGCTCGGCGTTGGTGCTCGTGCCGCTCGCGATCGGAACCGCCTATCTCGGCGGCTGGCCCTTCGCCGTGTTTTGGGGTGCGGCCGCTATTGGCGTACTGTGGGAATGGAGCTCAATGGTCGCGCGAAACGAGCAGTTCTCGGTGCTGCTGGCGGGCGGTGCGTCGCTCGCGCTTGCCGTGATCCTCGTCGCCACCGGACATGTTCTTCCGGCGCTCATCGTAGTGGCCATGGGGGCGCTCGGCGCGGCCTCGCTGACGCTCGCCGACCGGCGCATGTGGGTGGCGGGCGCAATCCCCTACGCCGGCGCGCTGGCCATTGGGCCGATCGTCCTTCGCGGCGATGGCGAGCAGGGATTCCTTGCCATCCTATTTCTGTTCGCCATCGTGTGGACGACGGATATCGCCGCCTATTTCGTGGGGCGGGCGCTCGGCGGCCCTAAGCTCGTGCCGCGGGTCAGCCCGAACAAGACCTGGGCAGGCGCGATTGGCGGCCTACTCGCTTCGGTGGTCGCCGCCTTCGTCGTCGCGAAAATGGCGGCGCTGACATCATTCTTCGCCCTTGCCATGCTGGCCATCGTATTATCGGTCTTGGCGCAGGCGGGAGACCTCTTCGAATCCTTCCTCAAGCGCCGGTTCGATGCCAAGGATTCGAGTCATCTTATTCCCGGACACGGCGGGCTGATGGACCGCCTGGACGGCTTCGTGACCGCCAGCGTGGTGGCGGCGATGATCGGACTGGCGCGCGGAGGCTTCGAAGCCCCGGGCCGCGGCCTGTTGGTATGGTGAGTTATGAAGACGGATATCCTGCGCGCTGCGGTCAATCGAGCGCCGACGGAACGCACGGTAACGCTCCTTGGCGCCACCGGTTCGGTCGGGGCGAGCACCATCGATCTGCTCAAGCGCCAGCGCGAACGCTTTCGCGTCGAGGCGGTGAGCGCCAACAAGAACGCGGCCGCGCTCGCCGTCCTGGCGCGTGAACTGGGCGCGCGCTTCGCCGCGATCGGGGATCCGGCGGCCTATGGCGAGCTCAAGAGCGCGCTCTCTGGGACGGGAATCAAGACAGCGGCGGGAGAAACCGGCTTGCTCGAAGCAGCCGAGCGCCCCGCGCAATGGGTGATTGGCGCGATCACCGGCGCCGCCGGGCTCAAGCCGACGCTGGCCGCGGCCGAGCGCGGCGCGATCGTCGCTCTCGCCAACAAGGAAACCTTGGTCTGCGCGGGGGCGCTGTTCATGCGCCGCGCCGCGGCGGCGGGCGCCACCGTGCTGCCTGTCGATTCGGAGCATAACGCGCTCTTTCAGGCCATGAGCGGAAGCCGGCGCGAGGATGTGCGACGTGTGATTCTCACCGCCTCCGGCGGTCCATTCCGCACCGCGCCTGCCGAGGCGGTGCGGAGCGCGACCGTGGAGCAGGCGCTCAAGCACCCCAATTGGTCGATGGGGGCGAAGATCACGATCGACTCCGCAACCTTGATGAACAAAGGGCTGGAACTCATTGAGGCGCATCATCTCTTTGCCCTTGCGCCCGAGCAGATCGACGTCCTCGTCCATCCCCAATCCATTATCCACAGCTTGGTTGAGTTTTGCGACGGGTCGCTCATCGCGCAGTTGGGGAGCCCCGACATGCGTATCCCGATTGCCTACTGCCTCGCTTGGCCCGAGCGCATCGCAGGGCCGGCGCCCCGGCTCGACCTAGCGCGCGCGGCGACCTTGACCTTCGAGGAGCCGGATCTGGCGCGGTTTCCCGCCTTGACCCTGGCTCGGCGCGCACTGGAGGCGGGTGGGGCGCTGCCCACCATCCTCAATGCCGCGAATGAGGTGGCTGTTGCCGAATTTCTCGCGCGGCGGCTGAATTTTGCCGGCATACCGGCCCTGGTTGAGGCCACGCTGGAGGCCGCAGTATCCAGAAATTGGACGGCGGAGCCCGAAAACGTCGACGAAGCACTATCTATTGACCATAATGCGAGATTGTTGGCGCGCGCGCTTTTGCCCGAAATTGCCGCAAAGGCACCCTAGAGCTTGGCGTTCGCCCCACTGGGTCGGGACGGGCGGGGAAAAGGACTGATGGCTTTCGATTTTCTGTCTGGAATCAACGCGCTCGGGGGCGGCGTGGTCGGCTACCTCGTGCCATTCCTATTCGTCCTGACGCTGGTGGTGTTCTTCCACGAGCTCGGCCATTTCCTCGTCGCCCGTAGATGCGGCGTCAGAGTGTTGGTTTTCTCGATTGGCTTTGGTCCTGAGCTTTTCGGCTTCAATGACCGCCATGGCACCCGCTGGAAAGTCTCCGCTATTCCGCTCGGCGGGTATGTAAAATTCTTCGGTGACGAGAACGCCGCGAGCGTTCCCGATCCGGTGGCACTTGCAGCCATGACGGAAGAAGAGCGCCGGCACAGCTTCGTGCATCAGCCGGTCGCGCGGCGGGCGGCAATCGTGGTGGCGGGCCCGCTGGCTAATTTCGTACTTGCCATCGCGATTTTCGCCGCCCTCTTCATGGCGTTTGGCAAGCCGAGCACGTCGCCTCGGGTTGACGCGGTGCAGCCTGGCAGCGCGGCGGAAGCCGCCGGATTCAAGCCCGGCGACCTTGTCTTGGCCATCAACGGACGCTCGATCGAGAGCTTCCCCGACATGCAGCAGATCGTGAGTACCAGCGCGGGCGAGACGCTGGAGTTCGAGGTGGACCGCGGCGGACTCAAGGTCGCGCTCAAGGCCACTCCGACGCTGCGCGAATCCAAGGATCGATTCGGCAATGTGCATCGCATCGGCGTCCTCGGTATCACCCGCTCACCCTCGCCGGAGGATACTCATTTCCAACCGGTCGGGCCCGCCAAAGCGCTTGAGCTCGGGGTACAGAGAACGTGGTTCGTCGTCGAGCGGACGCTGTCGTATATCGGTGGAGTCATCTCGGGTCGCGAGGCGGCGGACCAGCTCGGAGGCCCGATTCGGATCGCTCAGGTCTCCGGGCAAGTGGCCACGGAAGGCCTTCCCTCCTTGTTCAGCCTCGCGGCAGTGCTGTCGGTCTCTATCGGCCTGCTTAATCTATTCCCGGTCCCACTGCTCGATGGCGGTCACCTCTTGTTCTACGGCATCGAAGCAGCCAGGGGCAGACCGCTGTCGGAGCGCGCCCAGGAGGTGGGGTTCCGCATCGGGCTCGCGATCGTTGTGATGCTGATGATCTTTGCGACCTATAACGACCTTCTTCACCTCGCCGCCCAATGGACGGCGTCGTAGGGAGGCTGCAACTTTTCGGGAGTAAGGGGAGCAAGGGCGAGGGGAGCATTGGCTGCACAACAGCTAAAGTCTGTACGGGCGTAGAGGCTGGTGTACGGGCGGTCCGGGAGTTACGGACGACCTTTCTCGTGGCGGCACCCGAGTTCGCGGTTGCCAAAGGGGAACGACAAAGGGCGCGTGGGGGATGAAACTTCGTAGCTGGCTTGTTCGGGGGCTTGGCCTCTTCTGCCTTGTCCTCGCGGGGAGTTTATTGAGCGCTGGCGTCGCGCCGTTCACGGCGCGGCTTGCCTATGCTCAGGGGACCGTCGGCTCGATCATCGTCCAAGGCAACCAGCGGGTCGAGGCCGAGACCATTCGCTCCTATTTCCGGCCGGGACCAGGCGGCCAACTGGACGCCTTCCAAGTCGACGAGGGCGTGAAGGCGCTCATTTCCACCGGTCTGTTCCAAGATGTCCGGCCGACGATTAAATCCGGTGATCAACCGCATCGCGTTTGAGGGCAACAAGAAGGTCAAGGATGATCAGCTGAAAAGCGAAATCCAGTCCAAGGAGCGCGGAACGCTCTCTCGCCCAGTCGTGCAGGCCGACACGGCGCGCATCGTCGAGGTCTATCGCCGCAGCGGCCGTTTCGACGTGCACGTCGAGCCCAAGATCATCGAACTCCCGAATAATCGCGTCGATCTCGTTTTTGAGATCAACGAAGGCGTAAAGACTGGGGTCAAGCTCATCCAATTTATCGGCAATCGCTTCTATTCGTCCTACCGGCTCAAGGACGTGATCAAGACCTCCGAGACCGGACCCCTGCTGGCCTTCCTGCAGACCGGCGACATTTACGATCCGGACCGGATCGAGGCCGATCGTGAGTTATTGCGTCGGTTCTATCTCAAGCACGGCTTTATCGACGTGCGCATCATTTCTGCGGTTGCGGAATACGATCCGGAACGCAGGGGTTTCGTGATCAACTTCACCATCGAAGAGGGCGAGCAGTATCGCGTCGGATCGGTCGACGTGCAGTCCACGATTCGCGCGCTCGACCCCGCGTTGCTGCGGGTGAAGCTGCGAGCCTATCCCGGCGACGTTTACAATGCCGAGGCGGTGGAAAAGACCGTCGAGGACATGACCATCGAAGCCTCAAGGCAGGGGTTTGCCTTCGCGACCGTGCGCCCAAGCGCGACGCGCGACGTTGCCACCCGGACCGTCAATCTCCTCTTCACGGTCACGGAGGGCCAGCGCGTCTATATTGAGCGGATCAATATCCGCGGAAATACCCGCACCCGCGATTACGTGATCCGGCGCGAGTTCGATTTGGCGGAAGGCGATGCCTACAATCGCGCGCTCGTCAATCGGGCCGAGCGGCGCCTGAAGAACCTCAGCTTCTTCAAATCCGTGAAGATAAATACCGAACCGGGCTCGGCTCCCGATCGGGTCGTTCTCAACGTCGACGTCGAGGAACAGGCGACCGGCGAATTCTCGGTCTCGGGCGGTTATTCGACCGCGGACGGATTCATCGGCGAGGTCAGCGTTGCGGAACGCAACCTGCTCGGCCGCGGGCTCTATGGGAAGATCGGCGTGCAATACGGCCAATACACCAAGGGTGCGACGGTTTCCTATGTGGATCCCTACTTCCTCGGCTATCGCGTGGCCATGGGCATCGACCTGTTCTACAAGCAACAGCTCCCGACAAGCTATGTGTCTTACGAGACGGAGACGTACGGCGCCGGCACCAGGCTCGGGTTCGCGCTGCGCGAGGATCTTTCTCTGCAGCTGCGCTATTCGATTTATCAGCAGAAGATCACGCTGACCCCGCAATTGATGAACTGCAACAACATCAATCCGGATTTTGTGAATACCTTCCCGACCCCGGACAAGATCGGCACGACCCCGGCCCTTACCCCGCCGCTCGGATTTAGCGGTCTCGCCAACTGCTATGTGGACGGCGAGGCCTCGCTTGCGGTGAAAAGCGCCGTGGCGAACGGCCCGGTTCTCACCTCGCTCGTCGGTTACACGCTCACGCACAACACGCTCGACAACAACAGGAACCCGACGTCGGGCCTGCTGGCAGAGGTCAGGCAGGATTTCGCCGGCGTCGGCGGCGACGTAAGGTTCTTCCGCACCACCGGCGACCTCTACAGCTACCGCGAGGTTTTGCCCGACATCGTCGGCCTCTTGCATCTGCAAGGTGGGCAGGTCGCGGGCGTGGGCGGAGACCTGCGAATGCTCGACCATTTCCAGATGGGACCCAATTTGGTGCGCGGCTTCGCGCCAGCGGGAATTGGTCCACGCGACCTGACGCAGTATCCGTTCACCGGTGTTCTGGGAGATGCGCTCGGCGGCACGTACTACTGGGGCGCCAGTTTCGAGCTGCAGACGCCGCTTTATTTCCTACCCAAGGATGCGGGAATCAAGGTCGCTGCTTTCGCCGATGCCGGGTCCCTTTGGAATTTTGCCGGCCCGACCGTCTTCCCGGCGACCGGGGAGGTCATCTCCGGGAATTTCTGCCCGACCTATGGTCCGGGCATCGCGAACGCGACGCCGTGTCCGATCGACAATGCGATGCATGTTCGTAGCTCTGTCGGCATCGGGCTCATTTGGGAATCGCCGTTTGGGCCGCTGCGATTCGACTATGCATTCCCGCTTACGAAGGAGCCCTACGACCGCGTTCAACAGTTTCGTTTCGGCGGCGGCACGAAATTCTGATCCCCGCCTGCGGACGCGGCGGGTGGCACCGGCATGACCGAGCCCTTCTTCTTCAGTCGGGGACGCGGCCTCAGCGTGCGCGAGATCGCCGCCCTCATCGACGCTAAACCGCGGCCCGGCGCCGATCTCGACCGCCGCATCATCGGGATTGCGGCGCTCGATCAGGCCGCTCCCAGCGATCTCGCGTTTCTCGACAAGGCAAAATACGCGCCGCAATTGTCGATCAGCGCCGCCGGCGCTTGCTTGACCACAGAGCGATATGCCAGTCGCGCTCCCGCAGGGGTCAGCGTGCTCTGCGTCACCGAGCCGTATCGCGCCTTCGTCGAGGTCGCGCGCGCGCTGTTTCCCGAGGCCTTGCGCCCGTCTTCCCTGTTCGAGGCCGGAGGGGTGGCGGTTGGCGCTTTCGTCCATCCCAGCGCACGCTTGGAGAACGGCGTGACCGTCGATCCCGGCGCCGTCATCGGTCCGCGGGCCGAAATCGGTACGGGCACGATGATCAACGCCGGCGCTGCGATCGGACCCAACGTACGCATCGGCCGCCATTGCGCCATCGGTGCTAACGTCTCGATCACGAACAGCTTGATCGGCGACCGCGTGACGGTCCATCCCGGTTGCGCCATCGGACAGGATGGATTTGGCTACTTGATGGGAGCGAGAGGTCACCGCAAGGTGCTGCAGATCGGCCGCGTGATCATTCAAGATGACGTGGAGATCGGCGCCGGCACAACCATTGACCGCGGCGGCATCCGCGACACCGTCATCGGCGAAGGCACCAAGATCGACAACCTGGTGCAGATCGGACACAATGTGACGATCGGCCGCCATTGCATCATCGTCTCGCAGTGCGGCATCTCCGGCAGCGTCGTTATCGAGGACCGTGTCGTCTTGGCCGGCCAGGTTGGGCTCGCTGACAATGTGCGCATCGGCGAGGGGGCGATGATCGGAGCGAGGAGCGGCGTGATGTCCGATGTGCCGGCGGGCGAAAAATGGTTTGGCTATCCCGCCATGCGCGGCCGCGAGTTTCTTCGCAGCATGATGACGTTGCGCCATTGGGTCGGCAAAAGCGACGCGCCCGAGAGCGGTGATGACGAGGATGCGCCTGATGATGAGCCTTCGCCAGCCCGCGGCGGCCGAAGGCGCAACCGATGACGCAGCCGGCGACGACCCTCGAAACGGCCGATATCGCGGCGATCCTCAAAGCACTGCCGCATCGCTATCCATTTCTGATGGTCGACCGCATCATTGAGATGCGCGGTGACGAAGCCGCCATCGGCATCAAGAATGTCACCGTGAACGAGCCGCAATTCCTCGGGCATTTTCCGGGCAACCCGGTCTTTCCCGGCGTGTTGCTGATCGAGGGGATGGCGCAGACCGCCGGCGCGATCTGCGTGCTCTCGCAGATGGGCGGTGATCATCCAAAGCACGTCTACTTCATGACGATTGATAAGGCCAAGTTCCGCAAGCCAGTGGTGCCGGGCGACACGATCGAGTACCACGTGAAAAAGATCGCCCGGAAAAAGAACATGTGGTGGTTTCGGGGTGAGGCGAAGGTCGCCGGTCAGACGGTCGCCGAGGCCGAAGTCGGCGCCATGGTTGCGTGAGGTGGGCATGGCGGCAGTCGATCCAACCGCCCGGATCGAACCGGGGGCGGTGATCGGTCACAACGCATCGATCGGGCCCTATTGCGTCATCGGCCCTCATGTCGAAATTGGTGATAGTTGCAAGCTGCTGGCGCACGTTCATGTGGCCGGTCACACCACGATCGGCCCGCGCACCATGGTTTATCCATTCGCTTCGCTCGGCACGCCGCCGCAGTCGGTCAAGTACCGTGGCGGTCCGACGCGGCTGGTGATCGGCGCCGATTGCGAGATCCGCGAAGGCGTCACGGTGAATACCGGGACCGAGGACGATCGCGGCGTCACCGAGGTCGGAGACCGCTGCTGGCTCATGGTCGGCTCCCATATCGCCCACGATTGCAAGGTTGGCAACGATGTGATCTTTGCCAATAACGTGGTCCTGGGCGGCCACGTGACGATTGGCGATTTTGCGGTGTTCGGTGGGCAGGCCGCCGTGCGTCAGTTCGTGCGCATCGGCGAAGGCGCGATGGTCGTAGGACTAAGCGGCGTGCGCGCCGACGTAATTCCCTTTGGCTTGGTCCAGGGTCCACTTGCCGATCTGATCGGCCTCAACGTCGTTGGCATGCGGCGGCGCGGTTCTAGCAAGGCCGATATCCATCGGCTGCGGCAGGCCTACGAAGCCATGTTCTTTGGGGCCGGGACATTTCGCGAGCGGCTCGATCTGGTCGCGGCGCAGAGCGGGGCGGATCCGCTGGTGAGCAAGGTGATCGGGTTCATCCGCGCCGGCTCACGGCCGCTGACGATGGCAATCCGCCGCGCCTCCACTGGCGAGGACGCATGATCGAAGCGACGGCCGGCAAGACCGCAGATCACGGTCCGTTGGCGATCATCTGCGGCGGGGGAAGCCTGCCGTTTGCGGTCGCCGACGCGGTGGGCAGGCGTGGACGGCGCGTCGTGCTTTTCGCGATTCGCGGTTGGGCGGAGCCAAAGCGGGTTGCGCACTATCCCCATCACTGGGCCTCTGTGGGCCAATTCGGCAGGTTCTGCCGGCTTGCGCGCCGAGAGGGCTGTCGCGATGTCGTTTTCATCGGCTCGATGGTGCGGCCGGCCATCCGGCAGATCCGACCGGATTTCAAGACGCTGCGGCTCCTGCCGCGAATCTTCGGCATATTCCGCGGCGGCGACGATCACCTGCTCACGGGCGTAGCTGCAATTTTCGAAGAGCATGGATTCCAGCTGCTTGGAGCACACGCGGTCGCGCCTGAGATTCTCATGCCGGAGGGGGCGCTCGGTCGCGAGCGCCCAACCGCACACGATCTTGCCGACATCGCGAAGGGCCTTGCTTTGCTCAACGCATCAAGTCCGTTTGACGTCGGCCAAGCGGTGGTCGTGGCTGATGCGCGCGTGCTGGCGATCGAGGCGGCGGAAGGGACCGACCGCATGCTGACGCGGATCGCGGAGTTGCGCCAAAGCGGCTGCATTTCAGCGGCTGCGGGACGGGGCGTGCTGGTGAAGGCGGCAAAGCGCGACCAGGATCGTCGCGTGGATTTGCCTTCAATCGGCCCACAAACGGTCGAGGGCGCGGCGCGGGCGGGGCTTGCAGGGATTGCGGTCGTGGCCGGGAGCACGATCGTTGCCGAGCCGGAGCGTATCGGGACTATCGCGGATCGCGCGGGGCTGTTCGTACTGGGCGTGCGCGAGCAGGCGACGGAGCGATGAGCCCACGGCCCATTCGTCCTTCGGAATTCCTCGACGTCTTTCTCGTCGCCGCCGAGGAATCGGGGGATCGACTCGGCAGCGCGCTGATGCGGGCACTGAGAGTGCGCACCGAAGGCAGGGTACGCTTTGCAGGAGTCGGCGGCCGCGAGATGGCAGCCGAAGGGATCGCGAGCCTCTATCCGATCGACGACCTGCCGCTCATCGGTTTCAGCGCCATCCCGCGGCGCATTCCAAAAATCTTGCGGCTCATGCGCTTCACCGCCAAAACAGTGGTGGCAAGACGTCCACACGTGCTGGTCATCATCGACAGTCCCGGCTTCACCCGCGGGATTGCGCGGCGAGTGCGCGCTGCCGATCCAAGCATCGCGATCGTCGAATACGTCTCACCGTCGGTGTGGGCCTGGCGGCCGGGGCGCGCCAGGGTGATGCGCGCCTACATCGATCACATCCTGGCGCTGTTGCCGTTCGAACCCGCCGTGCACCGGCGATTGGGCGGGCCGCCCTGTACCTATGTGGGGCATCCACTGGTCGAGCAGATCAACAATCTACGTCCAAGCCCCGATGAGGCACGTCGTCGTCTCGCCCTGCCGCCAATCTTGCTGGTGCTGCCGGGAAGCCGATCCGGGGAGATCGAGCGACTGCTCGACACTTTCGCCCACGCGGTGGACCTGGTTCACGAGCGGCTGGGATCGCTGGAGCTGGTCGTGGCGACCGTGCCGCATCTGGCAGAGGCGGTCCGCAACGCCACTGCACGATGGCCATTGCAGCCGCGGATCGTGGTGGAAAGCACAGATAAACAAGCGGCTTTCCGGGTTGCCACCGCGGCACTCGCGAAATCGGGTACGGTAACGCTCGAGCTTGCACTGGCGGGTGTGCCGATGATCGCCGCCTATAAGGTTTCTGCGCTCGAATACATCACGGTGGGCCGCGGGATCTTGAAGCGCATCCCTTCCATCATCCTGACCAACCTCCTGCTCGGCGAGAATGTGGTGCCGGAATTGCTGCAACAGAATTGCACCGCGGAAAATCTCGCCGCGGCCCTCATGCCATTGTTCGGCGATACGCGGGAGCGGCGGCGGCAACTCGAGGCATTTTCCCGCCTGGACGCGATAATGGAGGTGGGCTCGAGCACGCCGGCGCTGCGCGCCGCCGATATCGTCCTTGCCGAGGCCCGGCATGCGATCCCTCCCTGATGGACGGCGAAGGTCTGTTGGCCGCGCAGCAGCAGCCTCCGGAGCCGCCCCGGATTTCGCTCACGCTCATCCGGGCTGCGGTTCTTGTGGACAGGTCGGAGCGACGTTGATGGGCGCTAATTACTTCCGGCGCGAGATCGGCAGGTAGTCGCGCTGGGTGGCGCCTGTGTA
>VAZM01000615.1:3125-4734 GCA_005883135.1 Alphaproteobacteria bacterium | reverse complement strand
GCACATGTCGTCGCGCGTGGTCGGCGCGGTATAAGGTTCGCGCTCAGCACTCGCGAGCAAGTCTTCGAGACGGCGATGCCCGCCCCCGTTTTCGCCCGAGACGACGACGTGCATCAGATCCGCGCTCGACCCGATCAGGTTGGCGAATTTCGGTAAGAGCGCTTCCGATACGACGAGGACCTTGGCGCGACTGTCGGTGAGCATGAACCGGTAATCATCCTCGGTCATCAGCGTATTGACCGGAATGGGCACCACACCCGCTTTGATGGCGCCGAGAAACGCGGTGGGCCAATCGATCGTGTCGAAGAGGGCGAGCATGATGCGCTCCTCGGGCCGGATTCCGAGCGAACGCAACATGTTGCCGAAGCGATCCAGGCGTTGGGCGAGCTGGCCATAGGTCCAACTGCCGCGGGGATCGATGAACGCCGCCTTTTCGGCGCGCCCGGCCTTGAGATTGCGCTCGATGATGTCGGCGGCGAAGTTGTAGCTGCGCGGGATCGCCTCGACGGCCGCGCGCGCATCAAGGCTCGGCTTCGCAGCGGCATCGAGCATGGGCGTTTCCTCCTGCGCGGTGAACGGCTTCCTCTTTGACCGAATTATGCAAGCCGCCGGTGACGGCGGCAACGAAAAGCTTGCTATAATCGCGGCATCGCGGCGTCAGGGGCGCCGCCGCAAATGACAAAAACGTGCAGGAGAGGCTCCCATGGACGAGACGGTCCGCAAGATCAGCGCCGACGACATCAACCCGCGCTACAACTGGGGCCGGGCGCTGCCGGCGCTCGGCACGATGGGAGTTGATTTCGAGGAGCGGGTCGATTACCGCCGGCTGCACCGCTACCGGCTAAGCCGCGTCAAGCAGGCGCTGGAAAAATCCGAGCTGGGCGCGCTGCTCGTCTTCGACGTCAACAACATCCGCTACATCACCTCGACCAAGATCGGCGAATGGGAGCGCGACAAGCTCTCGCGCTGGGCGCTGCTCACGCGCACCGGCGAGCCGATCCTGTGGGATTTCGGCTCGGCGGCGGTGCACCACAAGCTCTACACGCCGTGGCTCGCGCCGGAGAACTGCAAGGCCGGGCTGATCGGCCTGCGCGGCACCGTCAATCCCGCCTTCGGCCTGATGAAGCGCCACGCCGAGGAGATCGCCTCGCTGATCCGCGAGGCCGGAGTGGCCGACATGCCGGTCGGCGTCGACATCATCGAGCCGCCGATGATGTTCGAGCTGCAAAAGGCGGGGCTCAAGATCGAGGACGGGCAGCAGGTGATGCTCGAGGCGCGCGAGCTCAAAAATATCGACGAAATCGCCCTGCTCAACCGCGCCGCCGCCATGGTCGACGGCGCCTATCATCTCATCAACGAAGAGCTCAAGCCGGGCGTGCGCGAGAACGATATCGTCGGCAAAGTGAATGAATTCCTCTATCGGCATGGCTCGGACGACGTGGAGGCGATCAACGCGATTTCCGGCGAGCGTTGCAATCCGCACCCGCACAATTTCACGGACCGCATGTTGCGCCCAGGCGATCAGGCGTTCTTCGATATTCTCCAATCGTTCATGGGCTACCGCACCTGCTACTATCGCACCTTCAACGTGGGACGTGCCACGCCCACG
>VAZM01000615.1:2495-2897 GCA_005883135.1 Alphaproteobacteria bacterium | reverse complement strand
CGCGCATCGAGGAGGAGGTCGTCGTCACCGACAAAGGATGTCGGGTGATCACGTTGTTCCCGGCCGAGCAGCTTCCCATCAGCCATAAATATTGAAGGCGCGGACGCGCTGATCCGCTCCTGCCAACGGCGCGCCGATGACTTGATCCGCCGGTGCTCTCGGTGCGTCCTACGCATCGGCAATCATTTCCTGGGCGCAACTTCGCCGCTGCTGTTGCCACCTTCCCCCACCTGACCGAAACTGCCTCGGAAACACGCACGGGAGAATCGGTTCATGGGAATTTTGCCGAGACGGCTGCATCGCGCATCGCTCCTGGGAGTCGGTGCGCTAATCGGGCTTGCGCTGATGGGGCAGCCGGCAGCCGCGCAGGGGACACCCGGGCAACGCGCGGCCTGCGAAGGC
>VAZM01000615.1:807-2394 GCA_005883135.1 Alphaproteobacteria bacterium | reverse complement strand
AATGGTAAGATTTCACTGACGCGCCGCGATTGCTTGGGATAACTGCGCAAACGGCCGTGCCACCACTGAACCTCGAATAAGCCCCGCCATGAAAGGGCGGTATGCGCGGGTATTTCCGAATCGGCACAGGACCCCGCGTCATGCCCTGCCAGATCGTATCCAGATCGTATAGAGCCGTGGCCAGACCTTTGGGGGGAATGACGCCGCTTGGCCGCCAAGTCATTGAACTTGCTTGCATGCCGGTCCCGGACGGCAGCGGGGATCCGGTTCGGTGAACCTTATTCCAGCTCGCCGCGACTAACAGCGGAACGGGGACGGGCATGATGAACAATTCGTCGCTCTTGGCGGCCGATCGCGCGACCCACCTGAAGATCGTCGTGGTTTCGTTGCTGTGCGCGTTGCTGGTCACCGGCATCGGACTGACCGCCCGGGTTGGCCCTGATCCGAGCGGCGCGAGCAGCCGCTTGGAAGCGACCGTGATCAAGCCGGGTAAGTCACTGACCGCCTCTGCCGGAGCGAATCAGATCATCCGCTGACGGCCCGATCATCCCGTCCTTTGGTGCGCTGCGGCGCGCTTTTTCGTTTGTGGCTACTCGTCGTACTGGAATTGGGGCGGCAGCGGACGGCGCACGGGCGCCGGCTGTGGTGGCGCGGCTCCACGTGATCGGGCTCCGGGACCGCCGCCTGCTGTTCGGTCTCCGGCAGCTTGGCCCTGATGCGCTCCCAGATCGCGGCATCCGGCTCGACTGGCTCGACCATCAGGTGAAGCTCACCGAGACGACCGGCGGCGCGGCGTTCCGCGCGCCCGATCCCCGGCTCCGGGATTTCTGCTGGCACCAGCGGCGTTGCAACGGAGGCCGAGTCGGCGCTCCTGAGTTGGGCCGTCGCGACCTCCTCGCGGGCCGTTTCCGCCGGGGGAGCCGTCTCAGCGGATTCGGGAGCCGCGAATTCGTCGCCCGCGAGCTCGTCAGCAGACCTTTCCGAGGTAGGAGCTGCAGGCGTTTCCACGATAGGGGCTGAAGACACCTCCGAGATAGCCGCGATGGCTGCGTCGAACCGGGCCGCGGCATCATCGGCCGGCGGCGCCGACACGGGCTCCACGTGATCGGGCTCCGGGACCGCCGCCTGCTGTTCGGTCTCCGGCAGCTTGGCCCTGATGCGCTCCCAGATCGCGGCATCCGGCTCGACTGGCTCGACCATCAGGTGAAGCTCACCGAGACGACGCTCCCAAACCTTCACCTTGGCCGCGAACTCCCCATCCGCAGCCAGCAGGTTTTGCGCCTGGCTGCGCTCGTCGCCGTCGAGCGTGCCGAGCACGTATTCCCCGGCCAGGACGTGGGGCGTGTCGGCGCCATTCATGCGTTCAGACATTGCTCGACCTCGGTGAGGCTTCGGCGCAGCGATGCCCTGAGCAGATCGACCGGCATGTTGAGCTTGGCCGAGAGCTGCTCGCGGCTGAACGCTCCGTAATAGGCAAGCAGCAGCATTCGCTGGCGCTCCGGCTCCAGCCGCCCGATGCAGGTGAGCAGCCGCTTAAGATCGTCCGTGAGCTGGTGTCGCGGCACCGTCGCGGGTCCCTCGCTCTCA
>VAZM01000615.1:0-771 GCA_005883135.1 Alphaproteobacteria bacterium | reverse complement strand
ATTTGGGCCGGGTTGAACTCGCCCGCGCGGCGCCAGATTTGCAGATAGGCCTGCTCCACGACATCGGCGGCGAGATCGTGGCGGCGCAGGATGCGCAGGACGACGCCATAGAGCTTGGCGCAGGTCGCGCTGTAGAGGCTCTCGAAGGCGGTCGCATTCCCCTTCCCGACCGCGGTGAGCAGCCAACTGATTTCAACGGGCGTCGACATCGGAGGAAGCAGCCCTGCCCATTTGAGTGCCGGCCGATTATGGCCGTCGCGGGCGGCGTCCGTCGAGACGCGATGGGAGAAATCGGAACGCCGGCAGGCGTCCAGCCCCGACGCGAGCGCCGGGCGGACACAATCCGGAAAGGACTGAAGGCGCTGGCCCTTGGAGATCAGGCCCGCGCGGCTGCACCGATCTTACTGCTGACGAGCTCCGGCTGCCCAGGCGGCTCTCGGCTCTGATCGCGCTCATCGAGCAGTTCGATCTTCTTCATGTCCTCGAAAGCCTCCTCCAGCGCGCTTTTGGCATCGGCAAGCTGGATTTTCAGATCATCCGCCGAGCGTTTGAGATTCTCGCGACGTTGCGTGGCGGCCTTGGCGTAGGTCGGATAGGCGAAATGGGCCGGATCATGAATGCCGACTCGATCCTGCTCGATCTTGATCTCCCGGTCGAGTTCGCCGGCGATCCGCTCGAACTCGGCGATCATGGTCTCAATCTGCGCGACTCTGCGCCGCCTCTCCTCGACCCGAAACTTGTTCAGGCGAATGACCGTCTCGCGTGACTTCA
>VAZM01000261.1 GCA_005883135.1 Alphaproteobacteria bacterium | reverse complement strand
CCGACGACCATCAATCCCCATTTCGGGACCGCGCGGAATCCCTGGAAGCTCGACCGCATCACGGGCGGATCGAGCGGCGGATCCGCAGCGGCAGTCGCGGCGGGGCTGTGCACGTTCGCTCTCGGTTCGGATACGGGAGGATCCATCCGAAATCCCGCCGCCCTCTGCGGCGTTGTGGGCCTCAAGCCAACACACGGACGGACGAGCCTCGTCGGCGTCTGCCCGAACGTGCAGACCTTCGATCACTTGGGCCCCATGACCCGAACAGCCCGCGACGCCGCGCTCGTTCTGCAGGCGCTCGCGGGCCACGACCCGCGCGACCCGGCTTCACGCGACGCGCCGATCCCCGATTATGCGGCTGACTGGGACCGCGGCATCCGAGGCCTCCGTCTTGTCCTCTGCCCGGACCTTTATCTGAAGGCCGAGGTGGACGACGAGGTTGAGCGAGCCTTCTCGAAGGCCGTCCAGGTGACGCGGGATCTGGGAGCGAAGGTCGAAACCGTTCACTTCGCACAGGGGAAGCGCCTGATGGAATTGTTCCCGCTGATCGCGGGGCCGGAGTTTGCGGAGTTCCACCGGCCCTTCTTCGAGAAAGATCCGAAGGCATACGGGGCCGAGGTTCGGGAGCGGATCGAGGACTCGCTGAAGATCACCGCGGATGAGTACGTTCGCGCCCTGCGCGAGCGGCAGCTTCTGCGCCGCGAGATGGCCGGCTTCTTCCGCGGTGTCGACGCGCTTCTGCTTCCCTCGATGCCGTGTGCCGCGCCGCCCATCGAGACCCTCATGGCGAGGGTGAACGGGAAAGAGCACTTTGGGATGTGGATCCACCGGCCCTTCCAGAGTCCGCACAACGTGACGGGCTGCCCGGCGGTATCGCTGCCGATGGGTTTCGATGGAGATGGCATGCCGCTCTCCCTCCAGATCGTGGGGCCGGAGTGGAGCGAAGCAAGAATTCTCGCGATCGCAGGAGCCTACGAGGACGCGACACCGGAGCTCAGGGCCGCTCGCGCGCCGTGCGCCTAGCCGACGCCTCGCAATCGAAGCCGAATCATACGGCGCGTTGCGAGCGGCCAAGTCATCGCCGAGGCCGCAGGAGTCGTGAACGGGCGCACTCTTCAGCTTAGCAGGCTGATGCCGGTTTTCTGATCGAAGAGGTGGATTCGCTCCGGGTCCGGATAGAGGCTGACCTGCTGCCCCACTTCGACGCGTGCCGTCGGCTCGACGCGCGCCGTCATGGACGCACCCGCCATGCTCACATCCAGGTAGATGTCCGAACCCACGGCCTCGACGATCTCGACCGTCGCGCGCAGGTGGCTCTCTTCCGCGCTCGGGGGCCGCAGCAGCAGGTTCTCCGGGCGAATGCCGAGGACAGCATCCCGCTCTCCATCGCCCTTCAAGGCGGCGGCCTTGTCGGGCGGAAGGGTGATCTGAAATCCGTGTCCCTTCACCTGGAGCTTCCCTCCTTCCGACTCCAACCGGATCGGAAGGAAATTCATCGAGGGACTGCCGATAAACGCAGCGACGAACCGGTTGGCCGGCTTCTGGTACACCTCAATCGGCGGCCCGACCTGCTGCAACGTTCCATCCAGCATGATGACGATGCGGTCGGCCATCGTCATGGCTTCGACCTGGTCGTGCGTGACATAGACGGAGGTGGCGGCGAGCTGCCGGTGCAGCTTGAGGAGTTCGACCCGCGTCTGGACGCGCAGCTTGGCGTCCAGATTGGACAGCGGTTCGTCGAACAGGAATGCGCGCGGATCCCGCACGATGGCGCGTCCGACCGCCACGCGCTGCCTCTGGCCTCCGGAGAGTTCGCGGGGGTAGCGTTCGAGAAGATGGGATATGGCGAGAATGTCCGCCGCGCAACAATTTCTTGCCTGGGAGTCTTCCGCATCCTCAGGCCAAAGGCCATGTTCTTGTAGACGGTCATATGAGGGTAGAGCGCGTAGTTCTGGAACACCATCGCGATATCGCGATCCCCCGGAAGGACATCGTTCAGGAGGCGGCCATCGAGATAGATCTTCCCCCCCGTAATTTCTTCTAAGCCGGCGATCATCCCGAGCGTGGTGGTCTTGCCGCATCCGGAAGGGCCCAGGAGCACGACGAACTCGCCGTCGTGGATGGAAAGCGACACCTCCTTGACCGCTGCCACCGTGTCGAAATTCTTGCTGAGGTTCTCCAAGAGCAACTCGCCCAACGGGTGTTCTCCGCGGTTGTTGCCGGCAATACGGGAGCTTTGGGGGCAAGGAGCGAGAAGAACTCCACTCTTTTCCCGGCCCGTCTATTATTGATGTCTCACCGCCCGGAATCAATCGGCGCAGAGCCTTCAGGATCGGCCTCCGCTGTACCACTAGGATAATGTTGGGACACAGTTCGACGGACAAAGTGGGATTCGACTCTAAGTCGCCCGATGAGCGACTTCTTCCCGCTAAGTATCGAGGCGGACCGCGTACGCCCCATCACGCCGGAGTACGGTCTTCTACGCGCCGGCGTCACTGGCGGTACAGAGGTCCGCAGCCCCATAGATTTCGGCACTTGTTCGGGTGGTGCCAAAGGGCAGGATGTGTTTCAGCGACGGCGCAGCCGGACAGATGCCGCTGGCTTCTGCCAGGCCTCTCGGACGCTAATGCCCCCGAGTGATCATTGCAGTTGCGGCGCGGCACCGGCATCCTCGCCTTCGCGAACGTGAATTGTCTCGCACACCGCGCGAAAGGGCTCCTGCATGTCCGTCGTTTCTCCGCATCAGACCATCGCTGCCGAGGCGCCCCGGGACGCATCGCCCGGCGCTCAACCGCCCGGCAGCGCGTCCCCCCAGACCACAAGCGCGGACCGACCGCTCGCGACGGCGCAACGTTCGCAAACCGCGATTCCTCGCCGCCTGCGGCGTTACCTGTCGCTTGCGGATTTTGAGGAAACGGCCCGCCGGCGCCTTCCGAGGATGATCTACGGCTTCATCGCCGGAGCCGTCGAGACCGACGCGGCGCTGCACGACAACCGGCGCGCTTTCGACGAATACGGCTTCGTTCCGCGTGTACTCAACGATGTCTCGAGCCGCAACCAGATGACGACGCTGTTTGGCATGACCTACGCCGCGCCGTTCGGCATCCCGCCGTTCGGGTCCGCCGCGCTGTGCGCGTATCGCGGCGACATCGTGCTCGCGCGCGCAGCCGCGGCGGCGAATGTGCCGATGATTCTCAGCGCGGCCTCATTGATCAAGCTCGAGGACGTTAGGCGGGCAAACCCGGCCGCCTGGTACCAGGCGTATTTGGCGGGCGATGCGTCGCGCATCGAGCAGCTCGTCGAGCGGGTCGCCGCCGCCGGCTACGATACCTTCGTGGTGACCGCCGACGTGCCGGTTCCCTCGAACCGCGAGCACAACATTCGCACCGGCTTCCAGGTCCCGCTCGTGATCACACCGCGGGTCGCCTGGGATGTAGCGACGCATCCGCATTGGCTGCTCGGCACCTGGATGCGCACGCTGAAAAATCACGGCATGCCGCATTTCGAGAATATGGACGCGACGCGCGGTCCACCCGTCCTGTCCAAGAATCTCGTGCGCAATATCGGCAATCGCGACCAACTCGCCTGGAAGCATGTCGAATTGATACGCCGGCGCTGGAAGGGAAAGCTCGTGGTGAAGGGCTTGATCGCCCCGCAGGATGCCCGCATCGCGCGCGAATGCGGCGTCGATGGAGTGATGGTCTCCAATCATGGCGGCCGGCAGCTTGACTATACGGTGTCGCCGCTACGCACGCTGCCCGAGATCGCAGCCGAGGCGAAGGGCATGACCGTGATACTGGACGGGGGCGTGCGGCGCGGCACCGACGTGCTCAAGGCGCTCGCGCTTGGCGCGCAGTTCGTGTTTGTCGGCCGGCCGTTCCTCTTCGCGGCGGTGGCTGCTGGCGAGCCGGGCGTGCAGCGCGCGCTTACCCTGCTGAAGGATGAGGTGGATCGCGACATGGCATTGCTCGGCGTGCGCAGCCTTGCCGAGGTCACGCCGGACCTCGTTCGCCGGCTCGGTCCCGAACCGCCATTCGGCCGCAACACTCCCTGACCGACGTGTCGCCAAGGCCTCCACGCCGTAGTCGAGCGTGGGCTCGAGCAGTAAGGTCGAGGGCCGTAGTGGGGAGGAGCGGAATGGAAAAATTCGATGGTGTTGTCATCGGAGCCGGACACAACGGACTGACGCTCGCGGCCTATCTGGCTCGGGCCGGTCTAAAAATAGCGGTCTCGAACGAAACCCCCACATAGGTGGCGGCTGCACTACGGAAGAGCCTGCTCTGGCGGGCTATCGCTTTAACCTGCACTCCAACTTTTTCATGGGATTCCGCCATTCGCCTTTGATCCACGACCTGGAACTCTACCGTTTCGGCTTCTCCTATATCGAGCCGCCAATCCAGCAGGGCGCGGCGTTCCGCGACGGTACCTGCGTCGTCATCCACAAGGACCTCGACAAGACCTGCGCTTCCCTCGCACGATTCTCGGCGGGCGACGCCGAGATGTTCCGTGAGCTGCATTTCCTCTATGCCGTGAAGATGCGCCCACTGTTCACCTCGATCGCGTTCAACGCGCCGCTCCCGATCGACCAGCTCAAGGATCGCCTATCTGGCGCACAGGCCAAGGAGTTCCTCTCGCACGCCGAGCATGACCTGTTCAGCGTGGTGCGCAAGCATTTCGAAGACGACCGCATCCGCACGCTGTTCACTTCTTACATGCACGTCATAACGACCGAAAGCGTGCCGGGCGCCGGTATCGTCTTCCCGCTCATCTTTGCCAACGTCATGGAGTTCACACTACCGGTCGGGGGCTCCGCCAGTTTTACGGACGCGCTTGCACGGGTGATCGTCGCGTGCGGCGGCTCGGTCATCACCGGGGCCGATGTCAAGGAAGTCGTCGTGCGTAACGGCCGCGCCACCGCTGTACGCCTCGCGAATGGCGGCGCGGTCGAAGGTAGCCGCTTCATTGCCAGTGCCATAGATGCGCCCGCCACTATGCGCATGGCCGGCGAAGACCTCTTCCCGGAGGACGTGCGCAAGAAACTCAACGCCTGGCACTGGGGCAATCACAGCTTGGTAACGCTCCATCTCGCGCTGCGTGACAAGCCGGTCTATCGCTCCGCAGAATTCGATCCTGACATCAACCGGGCGTTCAATATCTTTTTCGGAATGGATGACATCGAGCAGGTACGCAGCTGCTTCGACCATTGCGCTGCCGATCAATTTCCGCACGTACTGATGGGGAACGGCGCCTGCAACAGTGCTGTCGATCCGACTTATGCTCCGACTAATGGGCATTCCGCCTTTTGGTGGCCGTTTGCTCCCTATGCGGTGGATGGCGACCCCCATAACTGGGACCGCCAAAGAGACGACTACACGGAGCGCGTGCTTGGTGTGTGGCGGGAATACGCATCCAATCTCGACGATGACAATGTGCGCGCGAAACTCTTATTTACGCCACTCGATATCGAACGCCTCAATGTCAACATGGTCCGTGGCGCAGTGCGCATGGGCGCCTATATCCCGTCTCAGCTTGGCATCAACCGCCCCCATCACTTGCTGTCAGGAACGCGCACGCCGATCGAGGGACTCTATCTCTGTGGATCGTCGACCGGCAACGGCGGCGGCATTAACGGGGCGCCCGGCTACATCGCGGCGAACGCGATTGCTGACGACCTTCGGCTCGAGCGTCCCTGGACGCGCGTGGCCGCCCCGGAATGGCGGCAATGACTGGTTTCGACCGTGAATGACACGGTGAGCTACGAGACTTCTATCGGCCGTCTCAGCAAAATTCACTTAGGCTCAATTCGATTCTCGACATGGATTGTGACTTTCCAGAGCAGTTCGTGATGCCAAATACGCCCTGTCATGTGCTACCCCGCTTACCCCTGTGAACTTGTGCAAACGAGACATTGCAGACTGTCTCTGCATCCTGGGTCATGCCAGCCGGCCGGGTTGATCAACTTTGATATGGGCATTACGGTGATGGCTCCGTTTATCCGGAGGCAGCGTACCGTCTCGCGACCGGGCCGGATGATGAATGTCTCGAACAACGGGAGTGGAAATGACTTTGCGAACCTGGTTTCGAATGCTGGGCATCACTGTCCTTACCTTCAGCCTTCCCGAAGTAGCACTTGCTGCATCAAGCCTCGACAAGGTGAAACAGTCCGGAGTGGTTAAGGTCTGCCTGGCCCAGCAACAACCGGATAATTACAAAGATCCTCGGTCGGGCCAGTGGACTGGTGTGATGGTCGACCTCCTCAACGAATTATCCAAATGGATGAAGGTGAAAACAGATATCGCTGAGGTGGGGTGGGATGTCGCGGTTCTTTCGCTCAAGCAAGGGACCTGCGATCTATTCGCTTCCTCAATCGTTTATACGGCGCCCCGTGCCATGGAAATTGCGTTCGTGACGCCTTTCGGAGCGAAAGGCGACAACATCGTGATCGATAAGAAGAACCCGAAGAACATCAAAGTACATGCGGATCTAAACAACCCAAATATCACGATCATTGCCGAGCTCGGCACGCGGGAGCATGACAATGCGCAACGTTTCTTTCCCAAAGCACGTATCTTGGCGGTCAAGGTTCCAAGCACCGTTCAGGTGATCGACTGGGTCAAGCGAGGCGACGCTGATGCGGCTGTACTCCCGACGATCACGGCGCGATGGTGGTTGAACGTGCCTGAGAATGCCGCATGGGCTGCGATGGGATTTCCCGGCAACGATTTTGGCAATGCGCCGAATGGATGGGCCGTGCGGCAAGGCGATCCGGACTGGTTGGATTTCCTCAACTCGTTCTCCGGTTGGGTAACGGCAAATGGCATGGCCAAGCAGCTTTACGACGAGTATTTGGAGCGGACCAATCCATTCACAAAGAAGGACTGAATTCCCCTGAACTTGACAGTCATGACATACAGCAGACGCGGAGCCCTGTTGCATGTCGTTCGGCCGATTTTACCGACTCATCGCTGATAATGCCGATGTGATCGGCTTCGGAATTTGGGTGACGATTCAGCTTGCCATCGTCTCCATGATGATTGCCGTCATCCTCGGGTTGATTGCCTGCCTCGGATCGCTCTCTCGTGCCAGGATTCTGCGCTTTCCATCGATGCTATTTGTCGAGTTCGGGCGCAATACGCCTATTCTGGTGCAACTCATCTGGGTGCACTTTGCCTGGCCGGAGATTTTAGGGATTAAGTTTAGTGCGTGGACTAGCGCGGTCATTGCGCTCTCGCTGCAGTCGAGTGGTTATCTTGCAGAGGAGTTTCGAGCGGGAATCGAGTCAATCGACAAAGGTCAAATCGAGGCATCGCAAGCCCTCGGGATGACTTATCAGCGCTTAATGCGCCGGATCGTAGTCCCGCAGGCGTTGATGAGGATGATTCCGGGAATCCTCAACCAGTTCGTCACGTGCTTCAAGTCGACCAGCATCGTATCGGTCATCGCGGTCCCTGACCTGATGTATCAAGCTGGTCTCATTGTTTCGATGACGTTTCTTCCCATGCCGGTCTACAGCTTCGTCGCCTTCCTATATTTTGTAATGGTGATGGTGATTGCACTAGGCGTGCGTTTTGCCACGCGTCGTCTCCCTCAGTTCGGGTACTTCAACCAACGTCACGGCGGGGAGTGATGCAGCTCGATCAGCCGGTTAAGCCGCTCGTACGCCTTTCTGGCGTTTGGAAGCGATTCGGCAAGCTCGAAGTCTTGCGAGGTATCGATCTCGATGTGAATGAGGGTGCCACCGTTGCCATTATCGGGCCATCGGGGTCTGGCAAGAGCACCCTCGTGCGGTGCTTGAATCATCTCGAGCCTATTCAAGACGGAGCGATTGAAATTGATGGCTTCCTGATCACGCCGCGCGGCGTCGAGAAGAGCGGCCGGCTTCTGGGACAGCGCGAGGTGGCCAAGTTCCGCACTTTGCTGGGGATGGTTTTTCAGCAATTCAATCTATTTCCGCACCTAACCGTTCTGGGAAACATCATTGAAGCGCCCACTGGAGTTCTTGGTCGTGATCGGGCGGCGGTCACTGAGGAGGCTATGGATCTTCTCGCGAAAGTAAATCTGGCTGACAAAGCGAATGTGTATCCCGCCCGACTTTCGGGCGGTCAACAGCAGCGCGCTGCTATCGTTCGCTCACTGATCATGCATCCCAAGATCATGCTCTTCGACGAGCCAACCTCCGCACTCGATCCGGAATTGATAGGCGAGGTGCTCAAGGTTATCGGGGAGCTGGCTATCAAAGGTCGTACTTCCATAATCGTGACGCACGAGCTCGCATTTGCCCGAGACATCGCGAGCAAGATAGTGTTTATGGATGCGGGGCTGATCGTCGAGGAAGGGCCTCCCGACAAATTGTTGACCTCGCCCAAACTGGATCGGACCCGAGCGTTTATTGCTCGTATTCTGTAGTTGGCTCATGCAGAATCATAAGCATTCGGATAAACGCGCGTTTCATGAAGGAATCACGTGCATCAATCATTGGCACATCCAGGATATGTTCATTGCCCGCGAGGACGGCCCCGAACTCCTTTCCGATAAATTCAACACGGACGAGCTTTTCTCCTGCGGGTGAGTCAGCCGCATAAGCAGACGGTTGCGTGAGCAACCGCCTTTGCCGCTGTCACGAGGTCTGCCAGGAGCACGCGTTCATCAGGGGTTGGCCATTCCTTGTAGATACGAATGTCTCCAGGGCCGTACTGAACCGTCGGGATACCAAGCTTCTCTTGGATGATATTGCCATCGCCAACATTCCCGAGCCTTCCATATGCGCCGACGTAGCTTTGTTCACCTGAGGCGATGGTCTGCCCTTCGGCCAACCATAGGAGCCTGATTCCATCCCGACTCGGTGCCTCGCGCAGGAATTTCCAGTGTGCAATTGAACGCTGGATGCTCGCGCTTTATCGCGGCCAGAAGTCGAGTGAGATCTTTTTCTATCGAGGCCGTGGTCTGACCCGGAACGGTGCGGAACTGCAAGGTCAATTCGCATTCGCGGCTCGATCGGCCTGTGCAATTTTTGAAGTAGTAGTGTTCTTTGTGGATGACATCGAATGTATGCGTCGGAAATCCAGGAAGCTCAGGATGCGATTTGAAGGTCATCCATCCACCGTGGGGAATGGGCTTTAGACTTGGCCCAATTCGACGAACGATCTCGGATTGTTGTTCGATCGGATTCATGTACGCAGCGCGGGCCTCAGCGCTATAGCGGAAGAACAGTTCTGGAGCCGTGCATACGAGGCGTGCCATTACAACACCGACGCAGACATTGGCGATCGTGTTGTTGGAATGCTCCATATTGATGCAAAGGTCGGCCTTAACGCCGCGATCGAGCAGCGCTCTGGTCCCAGCGCCACCGAGCTTATGAGCTATTACAGGTGTGACGATTACGTCACCTCTCAATCGGGTGCCGGAGCGGACGATTGCCTCGATCGCGCTGATAGCGGCAACGCAGCCGCCCTTATCATCATGGGCGCCAATCCCCCAGATCCATCCATCTTCGAATTTAGCGCCGAGTGGATCCACCGTCCAACCAGTCATCTCGGCACCCGGATCCATGTGCCCATTGAGCATCAGCGTCGGGCCTCCCCCTGTGCCGCGCAGCCGCCCAATGGGCTGCCGGCTCTTCTTCGCCGGATCTTGTGGATGGATAACTTCCATCATTTCGACATCGAGACCTATATCCGCCATCCTACTGGCATACAGGTCGGCAATTTCCCCCTCTTCGAAAGTCGAGCTCGGGATTCTAATTGAGCGCTGCTCGAGCTCGAGAATTCGACGTTCATCCACAGTCGAAATTGCCGGTCCGGAATCAAGGCGCTTTTGCATTTAGGACCCCTCAAAGGGATGAACGGGCTGAGTGCTGGATATTGAAATCAGGAGACGCGCCCTTTCCCATTCGGGGATGAGCTCACGCTATGGAAACGCCCATGATTACCAGACTTCCTCGAGCCTTTAGGGTATCCGGACCAGGATGCCGAGAAAATGTGATTCGCAGAACCACGCGCCTATAACCTCATCGAGCGCTGGCCGGCCGTGACCCTGGAGAATGTTAGAAGACGGTCCCTCCGCCAGCCCCGCATTCGCGGTTGTTCGCCGCCTCCGCCACAGCTGGAGTACCGTAGTTCGCACAAAGCAGACATATCGAGGCGGAAGCGCGCATGTCCGCTTTGGGAGGCAAAGCGGACATTGCTAAGTGAACGGGTGATGTCCGCTCCTGATCCATGGCGGACAAGCGTCAGGAACCGTCCTCATTGCTCAAATACCTGGATCCGAATCGGTTTTGGATAGAACCCCTTGGAGCTTCCCAGCTTGCCACTACCGGGGTCACAGCTTGCGGCACACAAACAGTTCATTTCGGCGCGCAAATCAATGTGTGGGACAGGGTCGAAGAGCTCCTGATGCTTGGCGAACACCGCCCATATCAGATTCCCCTTCTCGTCGAGCTCCATATGCTGGCCGATGTTTAGCGGCGCCGGGATGTCGAGCGGTATGATCGGATAATTTTGCAGCGCAGTCATGATGTTTTCGTAGCAGCCCCACAATGGGAGATCTTCGCGACAGGTGATGCCGGCTTCCGGATACAGCTTGTTCCACGGCGGCAGATGCCTCCTGTTCCAACGGCTCGTGTACGAACATTCGCTGCACATCCCATATTGGAGATCGTGCGTCCCTTTGAAGGTGTCTTCCACGATAGTCATCATGGGAGTGTTTAGTTTGGAGAGCAGCAAGTCGCCCTTGCTCAAATAGATCTTGCCCTGGTTTGCCTTAGTCCTCGCCTGATCGAAGCGCTCTTGGAGGTTGTCGCGGTTGAACACGACAAAATCTACGATGGACTGGAAGGTGATGCGAGCGCGCTGACCTTTTTTCATCTCCCATGCCGCCCCGCTGTTTACCCTCACGGTTACGTCATGCAATGCTTTCATTGAGCTGTTTCCTCCATTTGATCTCGGCAAGATGTCACCGGGGCAGGACGCACGGCGGGTTGAGAGACCGGCCCTGCGCTTAAGTCAAACGCTGATGGTCCCCTTCCAGCGCGCAGCCTCAACTTGGCGTCCGCCCGCGATCGCCTGGCCCGCCCGCGACACCGTAGGTCAGGTCGTCGTATCCTGATAACTGTCTGCGGCGACGGCACTTGGCAAGTGTTGCGGGGTCACTGATTCGATTCACGCCAAGTCCTCTTCCGTCGCGTCACCAACGTAACGCCAATCGCCCTGCGCTCAGCCCACTGCGTCCTTGATCGCTGTTTCGAAGCTCTTTGCATCGAATGCCGGCATACTTTGGATCCGCCCCAGATGCTGGGCGGAGTACCAGACGGAGAACGCGAGCATCGCCTCCGCATTCGGGGCATCCACGATGTCGACGAAATCGTAATAGCCCTGCGTATAGTGGATCGACTCTATCTTGATACCTAGTTTGTCGAGCTTTGCCTTGGCCTTGCCGACTCGCTCCGTTTGCTTGCTCGCGTACTCCGGGCTCAGATTTCCAAGCAGCACATATTTCATGGCTACCTCCACGTCAGGTACATCGTTTTGCGCGAAGAACCATGCAATTATATGCGTTCTGGCGACCGGCGCCCATGCCGTTTCGCATTACTATTACCCGCGTCACCACACAATGGCCAAGCCTGTCTTTGCTGCCATGCACTCGCACGCGATTGGCACAAAAATTGTGCCGTTTGCAGCCTGGTGTCTCCACGGTGCGTCCATGATCCATCTTGGATGGCCTTATATCTTGCGCCCTGAACGAGTAGCGTCGCACCGGCGCCAGGTTCGTGCTGATCGACACCGGCGCCTGAAGCGCATCAGAGTGATGGCGAGCCTGGGTCAGACCCACGTCAACTACATACCGCGCGTGCGTCGCCGGCGATCAGTGGCGCACGCCGATGCCGGCGTCGAGTTCGCGGCATGACGGTCCGGCCGCTCGCCATGGGGGTTCGAGGGCTCGCAGCGCTCGCGCTCGGGGTCTCCCCGGCCCTCGCTGCATCACCGGGTCCCTATGCCGGCTTCGAGCAGGGCGCCTATCTCGCCTATCTCAACGCGCCCGCTCGCGGCGGCGAACTGACGCGGCCGCCCCAACTGCGCATCTCGTTCGGCGGACGCAGCTACGTCGTGGTGATGGACACCGGCTCCACCGGCATCGTGGTATCGGCGGACAAGATCCCGAACGTCGACCGTCTGCAATCGCTGGGACCGGGCCAACTCACTTATTCCAGCTCCGGCCGCATCATGATCGGCCGCTGGGTAGTAACGCCGGTGACCGTCATCGGCCGCAACGGCGTCGGCATCACAACCGCGCCAATCCCGGTGCTGGCCGTCGACCGGATCGAATGCACCGACAACGCGCGGCGCTGCACGCCGCACGCGGCGCCGCGCGGGATTTCGATGCTGGGAATAGGCTTCGCCCGGCGCCACGATCATCAGACGCAAAGCGGGCCGAGCAAGAATCCGTTCCTCAACGTCGCGGCGGTCAACGGCAGCAAGGCGGGGCACCTGCGGCGCGGCTATCTCGTTAGCAGCGGCGGCGTCTCCGTTGGGTTGACCGCGGGCAACACGCAGGGCGACTTCGCTTATATCAAGCTAGAGCGGGCCGGCGACGACTGGGCAGCGACGCCGGTGTGCATTGCGGTCAACGGCGTCACGCCGGCCGCCTGCGGCACCCTGCTCATGGATACCGGCGTCACCGCCATGTACCTGACGGTCCCCGACAGCCAAGCGCCGAATACGATCGTCACGAGCAACGGCCACTCGCCGACACTGGTCGGCGGGACCAAGGTCACGATTTCGATTCCGTCCGAAGCAGCACCCCAGGCGCTCTACAGCTTCACGGTCGGCGACGCCGGAAATCCGTTGGCGCCGGCGCGGCTCATTCTCGTCAGTCGGGTGAGGCCGCCGTTCGTCAATACCAGCGTGCACTTCCTCAACGGTTTCGACTATCTCTACGACGCCGACGGCGGGTTCGTCGGTTTCCGCTGGACCGGCCATGCCACGCCGACGATCGGCAAGGTCGTGCCATCGACAGCGCGTCCGGCGAATTAATCGGCCGCTTTTCGAGCAAACCGGACATTGAAAGCGACGTGCGGCACGACCGAGTTTGACCCAAAGAGGATATCGGAACTGCCTCCGAACCGTTAGGATCGACGGCTCTCACAGTTGATTTGCATCAAGGTTTCTGCGCCTCGCCCAATAGAAAATGACTGGGTGTGATTTGTGGAAGTTGCCGGACATCGAGCAGGCGAATTGAAGGCGAAAGGCGAACAACCATGGAACACATCGTCGTGAAATTGCTGGCTCTTATCGTGCTTCCTTGCTCGCTGGCGACAACGGCGCGCGCTGAGTCCTTCGCCAAGCGGGTCGACATCGGCGGGGGACGGATGATGTACATCGAGTGTCATGGCAGCGGATCACCCACCGTGCTGCTCATCTCGGGTACGGACACGGCGTCTGACCTGTGGCACGCTGCTGATCAGAAGGGTCCGACGGTCTACGACGACATCCAGAAGACGACGCGGGTGTGCGCCTACGACCGACCCGGTGCGCCGCACCTCGACCAAACCTTCAGCCGTAGCGACCCGGTGCCCCAGCCGACCAGTCCTCAAAACGGGGTCAACGACCTCGTCGCCCTGCTGAAGGCGGCCGACGTACCGGGCCCTTACGTCCTCGTCGCGCACTCTTTCAGCGGCACGATCGCACGGGTCTTCGCCGGCGAGCATCCTGACGAAGTCAAAGGCATCGTGTTCGTTGACGTCCTCACGCCCGAGCTTCG
>VAZM01000260.1:1643-8619 GCA_005883135.1 Alphaproteobacteria bacterium | reverse complement strand
TGCGAGGCAATTGCCAGGCGCGGTCGCCGAAGACGACCTCGCAGCCCAGCCCTTCAAGCGCGCTGATGGTCTCGGGCGGCTCTTCGCGCGGGGCAAAGATCAGAACTGTCGGCTTGGACATGCAGCCTCCGGGGCGACCTGGGCGCGTCTTTGGAAGGGGGAGAAGCGAGGATAACTTGGGTACGAAGGGGGTCAAAGCGGAGATTGATCGAGCCGCTCTCACCGGACGTGATTTGCCGTGATTTTATGAGACGCGCGTCCCTAGTTCAGCTTGATGTTGGCCTTCTCAATAACGGGGGCGAGCGTCTCGCGCTCCTTGCGGGCGAAATCGGCAAAGGCTTGGCCGGAAAGGCCGGAGAACTCGACCGTAAACGTATCGAGGCGCTTGCGTACGTCCGGCTCCTGGCCGACGGCATTCAATTCGGCGGTCAACTTTTCGACAATGCTTTTCGGCACGCCGATCGGAGCGACCCATCCGAACCAGGCTTGCACCTCGAAGCCCTTCAACGTCTCGGCGACGGTCGGAATATCCGGCCCGAAGGAGTAGCGCTTGGCCGAGGTGATGGCGAGTGCACGGATTTTCCCAGCCTGGACCTGTTCCCAGGCGGAGGAGAAGTTATCGCAGGCGATCTTGATCTGGCCGCCAACGAGATCCTGCATCTGCTGGTTCGAAGCCCGATATGCCACGGCATTCATCTTGATGCCGGCGGCCTGTATCAGCATCTCGCCGCAAAGGTGCTGGCTCGAACCGTTGCCGGATGTGGCGTAGGCCTGATCGGGATTGGCCTTAACCCAGGCGATGAACTCCGGCAGGCTTGTTGCCGGGACCGAGGGATGCACGACAAGCAAGTTGGGCTGAATGGCCATCAGGTGAAGATAGGCGAGGTCCTTGTCGGCGTTGTAGCCGAGGTTTTCCTTCATGATCGCCGGGTTGATGGCAAGCCCGGCGGAGGTGCCAATGCCGATCGTGTAACCGTCCGGGGCGGCCTTCGCCAAGCTTGTGATGCCGATGATGCTTCCGGCGCCCACGCGATTTTCGATCACGAACTGCTGACCGAGACGTGCGGATAGCCGCGCTGAATAAATTCGAGCCAGGCTATCGGTATTGCCGCCGGCGCCGAAGGGAACGATGACGGTGATCGGCTTCGACGGCCAACTGTCCTGTGCCGCGGCCGGGGACCCACTCGAAGTGACGACGACAAGTGCCAGGACGGCGAAGGGGCGCAGCATGTGATCCCTCCGTAACGGCAAGTTCTTCATGCAATGATCGCCAAAGGTTGCTCGCTGCGCAACCCCCGCGAAGTTGCCCGCAACGGCCGGAATAAGAGCGGGACGATCAGCCTCTCTGCCACGTTCCAAACCCGCGCGCATTGTGACACGATGCAGTGCTGAATGACTCCGCTTTCGGCGATCTCTTCACGAATTTAGAAGTACAAGGGCCTAACTAATTCAGCTGGATACCGCTGTCTTTGAGTACTTGACCCCATCGATCCAGCTCTTTGCGCACGAAGGCGTCGAATTCTTCCGGCGTGCTGCTCACCGCGCTGATGCCGGATTTTTCCAGCTTCTGGGCGATAAGCGGGTCCGCATACATCTTGGCGATTTCGCGCTGAATCTTGTCGATGACGCGGCGCGGCGTGCCGGCGGGCGCAACGAACCCAATCCAGGTCGAGATATCGTCGAGCGCCGGAATCCCGGCTTCGGCGGCGAGCGGCCTGACGTCGGGCAAAGCCGGCAACGGCCGACTGTTGAGCTTGGCGAGCGCGCGTAGCTTTCCGTCATGGACGAGGGGAAGGCTGGTGGCGGCGCCGTCGATGATGTAGTCGACCGCCCCGGTCAGTAGACCCTGCACCGTCGGCGCGCTGCCGTTGTATGGAATGTATTGCACCTCGAGCCCGGCCTCGCGATTGAACAGATAGCCGGCGAGCCGCGTCGTGAGGATCCCCGCGCCGTAGTTGAGCTTGCCGGGACTGCCCTTGGCGCGCGCGATCAGCTCTTTCACCGTCCGCGGGCCGTCCTCGGCGCGAACGCTCATGAGCGACGTGTTCTTGGACGCAAGCGAGATCGGGGCGAAGTCCTTGAGCGGGTCATAAGCGAGATTGCGAGCGGTGATGGGATTGAGCACCAAGGTGACATCCATCGCCGCGAGGAGCGTGTAGCCATCGGGCGGCATTTTGGCCACGCGCGCCGCCGCGATTGCGGTGTTGGCGCCCGGCAGGTTCTCGATCACCACCGGCTGGCCCCACACCTCGCTCAAGCGTTGCGCGAGCACGCGAGCGAGGATGTCGGTCGGCCCGCCGGGAGGGAACGGCACGATTATCCGGACTGTTCGGTTGGGATAGATCTGGCCGTCATCGATGCGTTGGGCGCTGGCGCCGGCGCTCGCGAGCATGCCGATGAGAGCCGCGGCAAACAGGACGCGCAAGCAACCAGCGAAGCGGAGGATAAGCCGCGGCACGACCACGCTCGCAATCCATCGACGGCGATCAATCGTACTTCATTCCGGTTTCCTTCACGACCGCGGACCAGCGCTGTGCTTCCTTGCGGATGAAGGCTGAAAATTCCGCTGGCGTGCTGGTGGCCGGGAACAACCCCGAAGCATCCGCCTTCGCCTTGATGGCGGGATCGGCCAGGGTCTTGGTCACTTGCGCCTGCAGCTTATCGATGATGGCTGCCGGCGTGCCCCTGGGCGCAACAAGCCCAAGCCAGACGGTGATCTCGTCCATGTTCGGCACCTCAGCGGTGATGATCGGCAGATCGGGCACCGGCGGGAACGGGCGCGGATCGAACTTGGCCAGCACGCGGAACGCTCCGCTCTGAATGAGCGAGAGCGACGCGGAGGGCCCGTCAAAGGAAAAGTCCACACTCTTGGTGAGCACGGCTTGCGCCACTTCGGCGCTGCCGTTGTAGGGCACGAGCACGGTGTCGATTCCCGCCGCCTTGTTGAGGAGATGGCCGGTGAGCTTGGTGGTAATCGTGCCAGCGCCGTAGTTAAGCTTGCCGGGGTGTTGCTTCGCCTTGGCGATCAAATCCTTCACCGACTTCACGTCGCTTGTCGCATTGACGATCAGCAGCTGCATCGTCTTCGCGGTGAGCGTGATCGGGGCAAAGTCGTTGAAGGGATCGTAAGGCGGGGTGCGGTAAAGGTACTGGTTCATGGTCAGCGTCGAGTCGATCGCCATGAGCAAGGTGTAGCCGTCGGGCGCTGCCTTGGCGACCTGCTGCGCGCCCAGCACCGTATTGGCGCCGGGACGGTTCTCGACCAGAACCGGCTGCCCCCAATCCTCGTTCATCTTCTGGCCGATCATGCGCGCGAGTACGTCAGAGGGGCCACCGGCGGGGAACGGCACGACGATCTTGATGGATCGGCTGGGAAATGCATCCGGCCGTTCTTGCGCGGCAGCGCCCGCTACGGCCAGGGACGTGAAGATTGCAAGCGCGATGCAACGAGCAGTCATGGCGTCCCTTTCTCGATAGATTAGATGCCCGGGGATGTTCGTTCGCAATTCTCACCGCGCCGCGCTTCCATAGCAATGGACTTTTGCCCGGCCTCCCATTCAAAACGCGACCGCGTTGAGCTAGCTTCGCTGCGCTCTGCCAGATCGAACGAAGCTCCAGGAGAAGCCGTGCTCGCTCCCGCTCCATCCCGACAAGACCGTATGGCGATGCACAATGCGAACAAGCTCAAGATCGGCCTGTTCGGGGCGAACTGTTCGTCGGGACGCGCGGTCACGCTGGTGCCGGAGCGCTGGTCGGGGAGTTGGCCGGACAATCTGAAGCTGGCGCGCATGGCAGACGAGGCAGGCCTCGACTTTCTCCTGCCGATCGGGCGCTGGAAGGGTTATGGCGGCGACACCGATTACCAGGGCGCGACCCTCGAGACCATTACCTGGGCAACCGGCCTGCTCGCGCTGACCAAGCGCGTCACGATCTTCGGCACGGTGCATGCCCCGCTGTTCAATCCGATCATTGCCGCCAAGGAAATGGTGACCGCCGACCACATCGGCGAAGGCCGCTTTGGGCTCAACATCGTGGTCGGCTGGAACGAGGGCGAATTCGCGATGTTCGGCGTGAAGCAGCGCGATCACGAAGCGCGCTACGAATACGCGCAGGAATGGATCGACGTGATCAAGATGATCTGGTCGGACAAGGAGGATTTCGACTTCCAAGGAAAATATCTCGACATGAAGGGCATTCGCGGCAAGCCGAAGCCGTATGGCGGCTCGCGGCCGGTGATCATGAACGCCGGCGCCTCTCCCGTTGGCCAGGCCTTCGCCATTCGTAACTGCGATGCCTTCTTCCTGCAGGCCTCTCGCACCTCCCTCGACGAGACCGCGCAACGGGTCGCGAACGCCAAGGAGCAGGCGAAGGAGCAGGGCAGGAAGCTCGGCGTCTATACCGTGGGCGTGGTCACTTGCAGGCCGACTAAGAAAGAGGCCGAGGATTACTTCCACTATTCGATCGTGGAGCATGCGGACTGGAGGGCGGTCGACGACATCCTCGCGCTCAAGAACATCACCGCGCAGAACACGCCCCCGGCAAAGTTTCAGGACATTCGGACCGGCTACGCGCAAGGCATGGGCGGCTTGCCCATCGTGGGCGACCCCGACCACGTGACGCGCCAACTCGTCGATCTCAGCAAAGCCGGCCTAACGGGGGTCGCCGTGTCGCTCGTCAACTATCTCGCCGAACTTCCATTCTTCTGCGGGGAGGTTCTGCCGCGCCTGCAACGGGCGGGACTGCGCGAGAAACGCTGATTAGCGACAAGCGGATCAGTCGAGCTTGAGATTGCCGCTCTCCTTGAGGACCTTGGACCAGCGGTCCGTCTCACGGCGAATAAAGGCATCGAACTCGGCGGGCGAGGCGCTGACGGCGAGCTCGATCCCGACCTTCTCGAGCTTCGCTCGCAAGGTGGTGTCGGTGTGGATGCGCGCGACTTCGCGATGGATTTTGCCGATGATCGCCGCGGGTGTGCCGGCGGGCACCACCAGCGCCACCCATGTCGAGCTTTCCTCGAGTGAGGGCAGCTCCGCAGCCACGCTCAGACTCGGCAGGTCGGGCAGGATGGGCAGCGGCCGGTTCGTGTATTTGGCGAGCGCGCGATAGCGGCCGCCTTCGATCAGCGGCAAGCTCGTGCCGGTGCTATCGAGTGCGAAATCGACCGTGCCCGCCAGCACCGCTTGGCCGATCTCGGCGCTGCCCTTGAAGGGGACGAGCTGCACGTCGATCTTTGCGGCTTTCGCAAACTGCAGCGCGCCGAGGCGCGAGGTAATGGTGCCGGCGCCCATGTTGAGCTTGCCGGGATTGGCCTTGGCCTTGGCGATCAGCTCCTTGATCGTCTTGGGGCCGTCGCTTCGCACCACCACCAGCGCTACGGTCTTGATCAGCAACGTGATCGGCGCGAAGTCGTTCAGCGGGTCGTATGGCAGATTGGGCGTGACCAATGGGTTGAGCACCATGATCGTGTCCATCGCCGCGAACAGCGTATAGCCGTCGGGCGGCGAGCGCGCCGCCGCTTGCGCGCCAATCGCAGTATTGCCGCCGGCTCGATTCTCGATCAGCACCGGCTGACCCCAGTCCTCACTCATGCGCTGCCCGACCAGTCGCGCGATCATGTCAGCCGGGCCGCCAGGCGGGAACGGCACGATGATTCGGATCGCCCGGTTGGGATAGTTGTTCGGCTCCGCGCCGAGGATGGCTTGGGCTTGCGCATGTCCCAGCGCCATGGCTAAGCCGATCACGGCGACGAGGATGCGAGGCGTCATGGGCGTGACCCTCAGTCGAGCTTCATCCCGATCGCCTGAATGACCTTTGCTCGCGTATCGGCCTGCGCGCGGATGAACGCGGCGAACTCTTCCGGCGTATCGCTGCTGGCCGGCTCGATGCCGGCAGTGAGCAGCTTTTCGCGGACCTCCGGCGCGGCCAACGCCTGCTTGATCGAGCGGTGCAGCTTGAGCACGACCTCGTGCGGAGTGCCCGCGGGCGCGACGATGCTCTGCCAGATGCCGAGATCGTAGCCGGGAAACGTCTCGGCGATGGTTGGAATCTCTGGCGCGAGCGAAAGGCGTTGCGCGCTGACGAGGCCGAGAATTTTGACCTTCTTGTCGCGCCAAAGCGGCAGCGCCACGTTGACGCTTTCCATGCCGAACGGAATGTCGCCGGCAAGGATGCCGGTGATTTGAGTCGTGCCGCCGCGATAGGGGACCATACTGAAATTGGTGACCGCCATCATGTTGAGCAGGCCCACATTGACTTGCGAGGTCGGCGTGCTGATTCCGATCTGGAACGTGCCCGGCTTTGCCTTCTCCTGCTCGACCAGCTCGCGGATCGAATTGACCGGGACATTGATGTTGCCGACCAGCGCGGAAGGGACGAGCGCGATCAGCGAAATCGGCGAAAAATCCTTGAACGGATCGTAGGCGAGCTTGCTGTAGAGGAACGGATTCATGACGAGCGTGCCGTCGATCGCCATGAGCAGCGTATAGCCGTCGGGCGCGGCCTTGGCGACGGCCTGCGCGCCGATGATGGTGTTGGCGCCCGGCCGGTTGTCGACGACGATTTGCTGGCCCAGATCGTCGCCCATCTTCTGGCCGATGAGGCGGCCGAGGAAATCGGCGGGGCCGCCCGGCGCGAACGGAACGACGAGCGTGATCTGGCGCGCGGGGTAGGTCTGGGCAGCCGCTCCCGAAACGAAAAACGCGAGCAACGCCGCCGCGCAGGCAAGCCATCCGGCATTCACCCGCTTTGACGACTGGCACATCGCTTTCTCACGCATCCATGTGCCGCATCAACCGACCAAGCCGCGGCATCGCCGGCAACGGAGCGAGCACGGGCTGAAGCCGCTTGAGGCAACCCCATAGCACCGCCTGGTTGCTGTTGACGACAGGCTTGCCCAGCGCGCGCTCGATCTTGTCGATCGCTTGGATCTGGGTGGTGTTGGTACAACTCAGAAAGATGCCGTCGGCATCGCTTCGAT
>VAZM01000260.1:0-1635 GCA_005883135.1 Alphaproteobacteria bacterium | reverse complement strand
CGAGCCCCTCGAGACCGAGCGCCACGTCGTGGACGACGGTAAAGCCGGTCTCGCCGAGATAATCGATGATGGGCTGGTTGCTCTTGTAGGGACTAAGCAGAATGAGGCTGCGCAGGCCGAGCGCTTGCAAGGCTTCCAGCACGAGACGGCTGGTCGCTAATGCCGTGATGCCGGTTGCATCTTGAATGATGTCGAGAATACGGCCCTCGCCCTGCGGGCCCTGGGTCATCGACGTATCGGTACAATGGAAGACGATCAGATCGGGCGCCACGTCGGCGAGCAGCTTTGCCGAGGTCGCGATCTCGTCGGCCATCGCCGCGAGCGGGCGTTTCCATGGGCCGGCAACGCGGGCGCGCGCGACGTGCACGCCGAGGCCGCGCGGTGCAAAATGGTTGAATTGCGGCTCCGCCATGCTGTTGACGGAGGGGATGATCATTCCGATCCGAGCCCGCGGCGCTGGCAAGGTGTTCTCGGCTTGTCCTCGCTCGAGCGTTGTGACGGTAGCCATGATCGTGCACTCCGTATGACCGGCGGTTGGGCCCGGGCGCCGGCCCAGCATGGGGCTAAGGATAATCGCGCTGTGCTCAACGCAAAGCTAGCCCGCGGCCACGCGTTTTTGGCATAAAGCCGTTATCAACGAGCGCGGCTTGGAGACGTGAGGCGGACATGAATGGCAATGAAATCGATATGCGAATGTTTGCGCAGCGGGCCGGCGCAACTGTGACGTTCAGCGCCGGAAGCATTGTCTTCAATAAGGGTGAGCCGGGCTCCTGCATGTATATCGTCCAGTCCGGCCTGATCGAGATGCTGATAGGCGACAAAGTGATCGAGAGCTGCGGACCAAACGAAGCGATCGGATTTATGTCCATGGTCGACGGCGCGCCGAGAAGCTCGACCGCGCGCGTCAAAGAGCCGTGCGAACTCTCTCTGATCGATCAACGCAAGTTTCGCTTCATGGTCGACGAGGTGCCGAACTTCGCCCTCTACATCATGGGAGCGATGGCGCGGCGGATCCGCGGTATGAGCCAGGCGATGTGAATGTCGGTGGCGAGCGGTTGGCGGGCGTCACGGCATAGCGAAGGGGCGATATGTGCCATGCGCCGTACGCCGGGCAGAGGCGGTGCTATTCAAGGAGCGACGCGTTATTACGGCGTGGCATCAGCGAGAGTTGTGCGGACATGTGGCCGGATCGCCGCCTGATCGAATTGTTCAAGATCGAGCTTCCGATCGTCCAGGCGCCGATGGCCGGAGCCATCGACTGGGAACTGGTAGCAGCCGCGGCGGAAGCGGGCGCGCTCGGCTCGCTGCCGTGCGCGATGCTCAATGCGCAGCAGATCCGCGAGCAGATGGGGAAAATTCGCGCCCGCACGAGGAAACCGGTAAATCTCAATTTCTTCTGCCATTCGCCGCCGGTGCCCAGCAACGCCCGCGAGGCGCGATGGCGGGAACGATTGGCCCCGTATTATCGCGAGCTCGCGCAATCGCACCGCGTTCGACTCCGCGATGTGCGACGTCGTCGAGGAGACGAAGCCCGAAGTCGTGAGCTTCCATTTTGGGCTACCCGAGCCGGGGCTCCTGCAGCGGCTCAAGGGGGCAGGGTTCCTGGTGATGGGCTCGGCGACGACCGCCGCCGAG
>VAZM01000259.1:6999-7501 GCA_005883135.1 Alphaproteobacteria bacterium | reverse complement strand
GCCGATAGACTCCGACTAGCAATTTTGAGATAGGTTCTAGGCAAATGAAACAAACAATGAGCTGATCATGGAATTTTTTGCCTTGTGCATCGTTCGATCGAAGAATCGTGCGAACGTGGGAAGGCAAAACCGAAAGAGGACGACGGAAACTCGTCGCGTACCGGCCCACTATCGCGATGCTAACTGCGCCAGTACGCCGGCGCCTCTTTTACCTCACCATAAGTCCTCACTCGTGACTGACCGGCTGTCCGTTCACGGTGATCCGCTCCGGCGCAAGCATTCTCACCCGCCCGTGCGGGTCGTCGGTCAATGTCTGTATGTAGAAATAGGAGGGAAGGTCGTCGGGCGCGCTCATCACCGGCGATGGGGCTGAGATGATCACCAGCCCCGCGCATTCACCGGTCCAGTCGATGTGCCGATGACCGTGCATGAGAACCAGGCGACCGGCCGAGCGCCGCAGTCGACGAATAAACCAGCTGCCGTTGATCAAAGCGGTGCCGAT
>VAZM01000259.1:0-6992 GCA_005883135.1 Alphaproteobacteria bacterium | reverse complement strand
GTGCGGGGCGGGGATATTCGATTGGGTGATGGTGCAACGCGATGAGCCAGCGTGCGCGCGGATATTGCGCTGTCACGATCTCGATCCCCCTCACCTGCTCGGCCGAGATCAGGCCCAGCGCATTGGTAAAGGAAAAATGGCTTTCCGAATTGGAGTTGAGAAGCATGATGCCAAGGCCGTCGTCCTTTTCGGGCGGAACCACCAATGGAAAGACTTTGGCCCATAGATTCGCGAGCCTCATGGAGAGAAACAAGCGTCCGGTATCCGCAAATTCGACGATCTGCGCGCCATAGGGCTTGAGCGTGTCCGAAAGCGTCGCGCCAATGCGGCCTGCCGTGTGGTCCACCACTCGAACGCGGCGGCCTTGGATTGCCTCCATCGCTGATAAGGTCCGAAGCTGGCGAAGGCGTTTGATCGGGCTCATCGGCAGCTCCAACCGCGCCGGATTTGCGCGATCGACGACATTCAGATCATGATTGCCGGGCAGTAGGAGCATACGCTGGGCGAGACCTGGATATAGTACGATGAGGTCCAAAAACTCGGCCCATTCGGCTGATATGCCGGCGTCCGTCAAATCACCGCTAATGAGGATCACATCGAGCGGGTTCTTGGCGTGAATGGCATCGATGTTGCGCAACACCTCTTTCAGGCGTTCGTTGCCGCGCGGACCCGAGCGGCCGCTCTCGATGCGAAAACCATAACGCTCGCCGACAACATGCAGATCCGAAAGGTGCGCCACGCGCCAGCGGCGGCCAGTGTCGGGACCCCCGCGGAATTCATGGAAGTCACTCGGTGGAGGCATGGTCGCATCGGCGAATGCCGAAGCGAGCGCGGCACCTCCCAAATAGACAGCGACCAGCACGACGCCATTCGCAAGAGCCACGGGAGCTAGGTGAAGCGGCGCAATCAGATCCGAAATGTTGCCCACCCACCGCGAGCTTGGCCAGACCAATATCAGCACCAGCAGCGCGAGCGCGCAAATGAGAATGCCGGCGGCGGCCGAGGCGGCAGCGCGCCATCTGCCGCGGCGAATTTTTGACAAACGTTCGGGAAGCGGCCGCTCGATAACTTGTTGCAGGCCCTCGCGCGCAACTGCGTAGCAAGGCTCGACGATCAGAGAGTTCAGTGACCAGAAGCTGCGCTCAGCGAGCCGGAACAGAGGTCTTCCTCCGAGCCAGCCGACAGCGAGCAAGGTTGCGAGCAAGATAATCGGCCAGACCCCCGCGTACGAGAAGCTGATATTCCCGAATACCTTCACTGCCCAAGCGGAGACGATAAGCGGCGACAGGCCTAGCACTAGGCATGGAACGACAAGCATTACCAACCAGGCCGTCAGAAGCTTCGGCAGGCTTATCTCCGAAAGCAAGCTGCCCCCGAGCGCAAGGAGCGACCTGCTCTTGGTGCTCGATGCATCGTCCTAGCTGGCGCTGCAACACCGTGTGCCGGCAGTTTCGGTGCCGCGCTGGTTCGCCGACGAAGGTGGGCTGATGTCGTACTCCGCGATATATGCGGACCTTTTTCGCAAGGCTGCCGTGTATGTCGACAAAATCCTCAAAGGCGCCCAGCCCGCCGATTTGCCCGTCGAGCAGCCAACTCATTTCCAATTGCTCATCAATATGAAAACCGCCAATGCACTTGTCATTACTGTGCCAGCGACGCTCCTCGCGCGCGCCGATCGAGTGATGTGAAGCGAGAGGGAGGTTCAGAATGAAACTTCCCCACCGAAGACAATTTCTCCATCTGGCCGCCGCCGCTGCCGCGCTGCCGGCTCCGCCCGACGCCGATACGAAGACCCCGTCCGGCTGGGCGCCAAGGGCGGAGTCTCGCGGGAACCCTCGCGTCCCTCTCAGGTCGGAGGGCTCCGCTTGGGAAACGCATGGCGCCAGAAGTTTCTCGCTACTCCCGCCGCCAGCTTTTGGCGAAGGCAGCTATCGCCGTCTCACGCGTCTCGGCATAGCCGGGCGTTGGCGATCGAGCTGCGCGTGCCAACGTCCACATCCACGGCGATGGCAAGTAAGGAGCGCACTGTCAGAGACCGACTGCGTGGCTGGCGTGACAGGAAAACCCAGACATGGCCCACAGAGACCCGACTGCGTGGCTGGGCTGGGAGGACTCGAACTCAGAAATGTCGACGCAAATTACCTCTTTGAAAGATCGCACAGATTTGCGGGAATCCAGCCGAATTCTGGCTTTCGAGACTATTCGCGTTTGAGCTGCGGCGTTGGGGGATACGTAGCTCGGGCGTAGCTGAGCAGACACCCGCGCTCGTCGGCCCCAACACCCGTGTCGTCACGCTTCAGAACGGCGAACAGCGTTGAGCGGCCATTTCCGAGCCGCGAGGCAAATGAGGGTCGCTGACCATATTTCATTCGGGACGGCACGTTCGCGTTTTCATACAGAGCTGATTGCGCGAGCGGCCGGACAATACGTAATTCTTTGTACTGGAACTGAGCGGGGATCTCACTCGTTTCCTCATGAGAACAGAATGCTGAGCTAAGTTTGCTCTCCGACCAAAGAGCACAAAGAGCGGACTGAGAAAAGTGAGAGCATCGAAACCGAAGCGTGTCTATGCACCGCGAATTGTCTGCGACCATATCATGGTGCAGGAGGATTTCGAACGGCTGCACAAGTTCCTGCTTGAGACGGAATGCCTCTCAGAAGTCTCTGACGATATGCGAGAGCTGGTCGAGGAGGAGTGGCCGGAGCTTGTGCATAAGCTGCCGCCCAAGGTGTCGCAGTCCCGTTGAATACTAGCCGGCGATAATGATCGCGCCGACAATTGCTCCCCAAACAGCTGCCGACGCAATCCCGAGTAAGATAATCGCGGCAAGGAAGGCAGCAGAGAGCAACAAACCGTCTTCCTCGACATAGGCAAGAGAGATCATTGAGATCACAATCGCAGGAGCGACATTACTCAACGGCATTGGCGTGAGTAGCAGGATAAGAACCATCAAAAGGACAACGACGCCGACCCCGCGCTTCGCCACTTCAAATGTCATAGGCCAGCGTGGATGAACTGCTTTCTCAAGATACTTCAAAACATGAATAGCGCGGCAACCAAGCCGCGTAAGCTGCGTAGTCGGCAAGCGTCGTGTCATGATGAAACGCGGGAAAACAGGTTCCGTGCGACCAAAAATCAATTGCGCCGCCAAGAGGCCGAGGACAAATCCTGGGACCGACGAGCCCACCGGTGTCGTCGCCAGAAGCCCAAGGCACAGCATGATTATGCCGAACGAATGCCGCTGCAATCTCGATGTCAGCCAGTCAACAGTGACGTACTCTGCGGGTGCTTGACGTATCATTTCCTGCAGCACCAGTGAGCTTGGCGCGCGGTTTTTTGTGTCCTGCATTCGCATCGTTGTTTTCGTGCTGTGCGCAAACATTAACAATCCAACGTTGAAGCCGTTCCTCGCCAACAATCGAGGGCCCGAGTTGCGAGAGCTGCGGTGAAGACCCCGAAGGACCAGGCAACGTTGCAGGTCCGCGCGGCGAAAACGTGATGAAGCCCCCGGTTGTTCCCAAATGGCTGACTATTTGCCTCCCGTGGTTCCTGCTTCAACAATTGCTGTGATGGCTTGAAGAGTCGGATTACGCCCGTGTGAGGTATCGAGCTTTTTTAAAGCACGCGAGAAAACCCTCTTTGCATGATCAACCGTTACCTCAACATTGTGAAGGCCGACCTGCGGACCAAACTGCGCAGCGTATATCGCTCACAATTTTCCAGGAACGTTAGGGCTCTTTTGTAGGACTCGTCGTCTCCCACCCCATATGAACAGTGCAAAGCCCTGATCTCTGCCGCAAGAAACTGATACAAGAGTATACGGTTTCTTCTATTGCCCACGGCAATCGTTAGTCCCATGAGCAGTCTTGCAAAGTTTTCATTCGGCATTTCCAACATTTCGGTTTTCTCCGGGCGCGCCGTCGCAGGGCACCGGCTGCCTACCAGCCACTACGCGCGTCAGTCGCCATTAAATAAGATTGTGCTGATCTTGAGGCATGGTTACGGAGTCATCCTTGAGCGGGAAAGGGCGCAGGAGCACCGGCATCTGAAATACACAGCCGTGACGACGCGCCACGGGAGGTCTCGATTGCCCCGGATTTCTAAGACTGTGTGTATTCGGCCAGCATTTCACCGTCACACGATCTAACCGCGATACTCCGGCGCTAGCCGCTCCGCCCTCACCCGCTACGTAGAAAAGTGCTAAGCTGATATCAGCAATAAGGGAGGCCCTTATGCGATACAAGCCCAAAAGCACTGCCGCTCTCCACATCGCTCTTGGCGGCTTGCCAGATAAGATGCGAGTTGAGGCGGACAAGAATCTCGGAGTATCCGCACACACCGTTGGAGAACTTCGGAAGGTGACGACGTGGCCCGAGAATTTGGTAATAACGACGCCAGCAGAGCGGAGCCCCGAAAGCGCAGTAAAGGTGAGCAAGGCCAGCGTGGCGACGCGCACTTCGCCGAAAACATAAAGATCCGGCTATCCGCCTAGGTTGTCGAGCAATCATGCGACCTCGGCAGCTGCATAAAGCGCGATGCCGACCAGGCAAAGAAAAGCCCCGCCGAAGTCCACCTTAATCGGTGTGGTCGACAAGCACACCTTCTGGGATCGCACGCGCGTCCCGCTCCACCCGAGCAGATGACAACGCTGAAGCTTATTCGATTATTCGTCCGCTATGCGAGCACGCATCGCAGCGAACTCCCGGGCAATGCTGTACTGACGGTATTTCGAGCGCTAGGAGAAGCCTACCCGTGCCGCGCTGAGAACGGCGCACCATGACAGCTGTGGCTCAACCTCGGAAACCGAGGCGGCCGCGATTGACGCCGTAGCTACCGACCTCAAGTTAGCGCCGCCAACCCCTGATCGTCGTTGAAGAATGGTGGCGCAGCCGTCGTTCGGGACGTATCGCCAGCCTCTCATAGTCCTCGGCAATCTTTAGCATCTTGCGCTTTGCCTCAGGATCGATCAGTTCGGCGGCAACTGTGCGAGCTTCTTCCGCGCGTCGACGCCAATACTGTGGATCGCTAATTTTGAACAACTCCGCTCAATGGCGGCCCCAGCTGGCGAGCTGATCGCGATAGACGCCGAGCACAAAAAGTCGAATGGCTGATGACACATTGGCGTGTTTGCGACCGCCATCGATCCCCTCTATCATCGCCCCAAGGCTTATGCCGCGCTCGCCGGCGATCTCCTTCAAACAATTCCAGAACTCGTCCTCAAGGCTGATACTCGTTTTATGGCCTCCAATGTTGATCGAGCGCTTCAAAACTCGAGACACTGCTTCCCCCGCCACGAATGAGCCACCGATACTATAATGAGCCAGCGATACGATATTGTGACCGCATCGCCTTTCGGACAAGAAAAATCCATGGACTTGGTGCCACCGGGTGATACCGAAGTGTCGCCGTAGCGGTATGGGTCTCCGGGGTTTTAGCCCTTCCAGAACTTCGCGAACCGATCCGGCACTAACGCCGCGCAGCGTGACTGTTGATTGAAGGTTGCGATGGCCGAGGTAACGTTTTCGGGGGGTGCGCCTGCACGCCGGTTCGGTGCAAAATCATAGCCCGCGTCGTCGAGGAAGCGCCCCTCCTTACTCCCGCCGACAGCCCTTGGCAGCCATGAAAGCTTGCGACAGCTTGGGTACCTTTGGTTAGCGGCTAGGCGGGGGATGCGCTGCATCGAGTGTTTGAAGTTCTTGTGGTGTCAGCGTCAGTGTCAGCGCGACGGCGTTCTCCTTTACGTGCGCGACAGAACCAGATTCGGGAATTGCAATCACGTGACCACTGCGGATGATCCAGGCCAGCGCAACGGCGGCTGCCGAACAACCGTGCGCCACGCCGATACGTGCAAGCGTGGGATCACGCAGCAGACTGGCTCCGGGGCCGCCCAGCGGCGAATAGGCCATCACCGGCATGCCATGCTGCTCACACCATGGCAGCAGGCCACGTTCAATGCCGCGATCGTCGAGGCTGTAAGGGACTTGATTGATCGCGCAGCGATCGCCTTGTGGAATCTGGAACAGTTTTTCCATGTCACGGACGTTGAAGTTGGACACGCCCCAAGCGCGGACCTTTCCTGCCGCGTGTAGATCTTCAAAAGCCCTCACGACGTGGGAGAAATCGGTAACCCCGTTTGGCCAATGCAGCAGATAGAGATCGAGGTGATCAGTCCCGAGGCGAGCGAGGCTCGCCTCACAAGCCCGCGCAATGCCGTTTCCCGCCACATGGTTAGGCCACACCTTGGAGACCAGGAACACGCGATTGCGTTGACCCGCGATTACCCGGCCGATGAATTTCTCGGAGCCGTATATTTCCGCCGTGTCGATCAGCGTCAGCCCAAGCGAAAGGCCGGTGCGCAGCGCTTCCTCTTCATCAGCTTGAGGGTGTCTGCCCTTTCCGAGACCCGCAGAGCCCTGGCCCAATGCTGGGACAACAGTGCCGTCGCGAAATCTCACCATCCGTCCTGCGCCAGTTGAAGCCACATCAGTAGCTGCATCAACGCCCGATGCGCCTGGCAAAATCACAAACGAACTAAGTGCCACGCAGAGTCCACCGAATTCACGCCGGTTCAGCAGCCTCGTGTCTTTACTTTTCACTATATGGTTCCTTCCACACTAAGTGCCGATCGTGGTCCCCCGTGGTTCCAGCACTACTTGGCAGATTTTAAGCGGCGCGGGCGGTATCGAACATATGCCGTACCAAAACTGTTCAGAAGCGGCGCCTATCGGTCGGGGAGACGTGCCATGCCTTCGAAACCCCGTGCCCGCGGTATCGCCTAGCCCCACTCGCGAAGTCCTGCGCAGGCACTCACACCGAATTGATGACCGTAAATCCCCCGAGGACGCCTTCTCTGCCTACTATGCTGCATCTATACCCCCTTCCCCTACCCAGTATTTGGAGATGAGGCATGACCGACGATGTCTTGGACCGTAGCCGTCGCAAATTCTTGCATTTCAGTGGCGCAGCCGTGTTCGCGAGCATGACCTCCACG